>CALPIR020000021.1 GCA_943323675.2 Chitinophaga pinensis
CTAAGATAGTCCAGAACAACGAATGGTTAAAATGTCCACCACCATTGTTACGAACAGCCATTGGGTATTTGCTGATGTTTTTGCAAATATCTTCAATTGAAAGTTTCTCTGCATCGGTACCTGCAATTGCTGCATTTAAATTTGTTACGTAAGCATTGTGGTGTTTAGAGTGGTGAATTTCCATGGTACGCGCATCGATGTGCGGCTCAAGAGCTGTGTACTCGTATGGTAATTTTGGTAATTCGAATGCCATATGATTTTATAATTAAGTTGTTAAAATTTGAATAGCGAAAATAGTGCTATTTGTTGTTAAACAGCTAACAAATTATTTAGATTATCACAACCTAAAATAATTATCTAGGTGTAACTAGTGTAATTTAATACTGAATGTACTAACGCATACTTTTAAAAAACGTTTTCATCAACTCAGCGCACTCTGATGCTAAAACCCCAGAAACAAGTTCCGTTTTAGGATGATAAATATTACCCAATTTACCACATCCACGTTTGTCATCGGTAGCACCAAAAACAACTTTAGTAATCTGGCTCCAAAACAAAGCCCCACCGCACATTACACAAGGTTCTAGGGTAACATACAAAGTACAATCAACCAAATACTTTGCGCCTAAGTAATTGGCTGCGGCTGTAATGGCCTGCATTTCGGCATGAGCTGTTACATCATTTAGTTGCTCGGTTAAATTATGGCCTTTGCCAATTATTTTGTTGTTGCTTACTACAATTGCTCCTACAGGCACCTCGCCCAAATCATACGCTTTTTGTGCCTCTTTTAATGCCAATTGCATAAAATACTCATCCGAAAATAACTCTGCCATAATTTAGGGAGCAACTTACGTATTTACCCAAAATTAAATGCTATAGTGGGCTTGCTTTTTATTATTTTCGCACCCTATTTAAGGCTAATAAGGATACAATATGCTACGTACACATACTTGCGGAGAACTAAGATTAAGCAACAACAACGAAACAATAACTTTAACTGGCTGGGTACAAAAAAGCCGGGATTTAGGAGGAATGACTTTTGTTGATTTGCGAGACAGGTATGGTATTACACAACTTGCCTTTAATATGGATAACAATGCCGATTTGTGTGCACGCGCCCGCAAGTTGGGGAGAGAATTTGTGTTAAAGGTTACAGGTACAGTTAAAGAGCGTGAAAGTAAAAATTTAAATATGCAAACTGGCGAAATTGAAATTAGTGTTACTGATTTTGACGTATTGAATGAATCCATCACACCACCTTTTACAATAGAAGAAAACACCGATGGTGGTGATGATATTAGAATGAAATACCGTTACTTAGATTTGCGCAGAGCCAGTGTAAGAGCAAACTTACAGCTGCGCCATAAAGTAGCCCAACAGACACGTAATTTCTTAGATTTACAAGACTTTATTGAAGTTGAAACTCCAGTGCTCATTAAATCAACCCCAGAAGGAGCACGCGATTTTGTGGTACCAAGCCGTATGAATCCAGGTGAGTTTTATGCTTTACCACAGTCGCCACAAACCTTTAAGCAATTGTTAATGATAAGCGGTTTTGACCGATACTATCAAATAGTAAAGTGTTTTAGAGATGAAGATTTACGTGCAGATCGCCAACCAGAGTTTACACAAATAGATTGTGAAATGAGTTTTGTGGAGCAAGAAGACATTTTAAATATGTTTGAAGGCTTGGTAAAACACTTGTTTAAAAACGTTAAAGGAATTGATATTGAATCGTTGCCACGAATGACTTATGCCGATGCCATGAAATACTACGGTAGCGATAAGCCTGATACACGCTTTGAGATGAAGTTTGTGGAAGTAAATGATGTGGTAAAAGGCAAGGACTTTCCGGTGTTTGACAATGCCGAGTTGGTTGTTGGTATCTGTGCAAAAGGTTGTGCTGAGTATACACGCAAACAATTGGATGAATTAACTGATTTTGTAAAACGCCCCCAAATTGGCGCAACAGGCTTAGTTTATGCACGTGTAAATGCCGATGGAACTATTAAATCATCTGTAGATAAATTTTATGATGAAGCGGCCCTTAAATTATGGGCTGAGCGTTTTAACGCACAGCCTGGTGACTTAATTTTATTATTGGCTGGCCAAGCAGATAAAACACGTAAAGCATTAAACGAATTACGCTTAGAAATGGGTACACGTTTAGGTTTACGCGATAAAAATACCTTTAGCTGTTTGTGGGTGGTTGATTTTCCTTTATTAGAATTTAATGAGGAAGATAACCGATACTTCGCTATGCATCATCCGTTTACTTCACCAAAACCAGAGGATATACATTTACTTAATAGTTTTGAAACCTTAGGCCAAGTGCGTGCAAACGCATATGATATGGTAATTAATGGTGTAGAAGTTGGTGGCGGTAGTGTACGTATTTTTAACAAAGACTTACAAGCGCGCATGTTTGAAGTGCTTGGCTTTACAGCAGAAGAAGCACAACATCAGTTTGGATTTTTGATGGATGCTTTCCAATACGGAGCACCACCACATGCTGGTATTGCTTTTGGTTTCGACAGGTTATGCTCGTTGTTTGGTGGGGCAGATTCTATTCGCGATTTTATTGCCTTCCCTAAAAATAACAGTGGTCGTGACATTATGATTGATGCACCAAGCACCATTGATGAGAAGCAGTTGAAGGAGTTGAGTATTAAAACTACTGTATAAAAGATGCATATAAAATCAGGGATTTTATAGAAACAAAAAAATAAAAGTTAAACAGTACACAGATTTATAAAACTCCATTTACCAAATCGAATCTTAAACAAAGAAATTATTACCCGCTATTTTTTTGTTATAACATTTAATGAATACGGAATCTGATTCCGTATTTGTTAACTATTTTATTATTTCTTATTATAAAAGTTCATGGTGCGTTCTAGGCCAGAAAGTGCGAAGGATTCGATGGCATCTATGCTATGTTTTATTAACTCGGGCAAGGTTTTTTGTTCTTCCTCATTAAACATACCTAACACAAAATCTACTTGTTGGCCCTTGGCATAATTGCTCCCAATACCAAATCGCAAACGCGGATAATTTTGAGTTAGCAATAACTCGTTTATATTTTTTAAACCATTGTGTCCAGCATCACTTCCGTTTGCCCGAATACGAATCTTTCCATAATCTATGGCCAAATCATCAACCAAAACAAAAATCTGATTGACATCAAGCTTTAGTTCTTGCATCCAATACCTAACAGCTTTACCACTTAAATTCATGTAAGTAGTTGGCTTTATTAGGTGCAGCTGTTTTCCTTTAACAGATATCATGCAATAATCAGCATATCTATCAGGTGCAAATGTTTTACCATGCTTTTTAGCCAACGCATCTAAAATATCAAACCCAATATTGTGGCGCGTATGTGCGTATTCACTTCCAATGTTCCCTAGGCCAACAATTAAAAACTTCATAGTGCAAGTATAATAATATTGAATAGTTAGTTGATTAAGTATGTTAAAATGAAAATACTTAAAGCAGGTTAATTGTATTCAATAGACAAAAAAATCCCGCACCAAAACTGATGCGGGATTTTAAAGTAGTTATAGAAATAAAATTATTTCTTTTTACCTGTGTCTGCAGTAGCAGCGCTTTGTGCAGCACGGGTAGTTTTAACTGTAACAATTGGATTATTTGGAGATTCAAGGATAGCAAATTCTTGAGCAGGAATGTCTGCTACTTTAATTGATTTACCAATTTCCAGGTTTTCGATGTTGATCTCAACGTAATCAGGTAATTTAGAAGGTAAAGTTTTAACACGTAATTTTTGTGATTTAACTACCAATTTACCACCCGCACGAACACCAACTGAATTTCCAATAAACTTAACCGGAATTCTTACCTCCACTTCTTTATCTTCGCTAATAGCTAAGAAATCAGCATGAAGAATAGAATCATTTACTGGATGATATTGAATATCTTTCAATACCGCTTTGTAAATTTTTCCATCAATGTCAAGTTGCACTTTGTAAGTGTTAGGAGTGTACACTAAGTTTTTAAAATCTTCAGAGTACATTGAGAAATTAACATTCTCGTTTCCGCCATACAATACACACGGCACTTTACCCTCGTTTCGAAGTAATTTGGTAGTTGATTTACCTACTCCGTCCCGCAAATAACCAAACATGGCAAGTGTTTTCATTTTGTTTTTGTTTTGTTTTTTGCAAAACTTTGGCCAATTCGCAGGGCCTCTGTCTTACATTTATATTATTTAATTAAGCGAATTACTTAGTTGCTGTGTTAAACAGTGAACTGATACTTCCAAACTCCGTTACATTATGAATGGCGTCTGCAAATAACCCACCTACACTTAACACTTTTAATTTACTGCTTTCCCTCTTTAATGGAATGGTATCACAAACCACTAATTCATCAATCACACTGTTTTCAAGCGTTTCGTATGCATTACCTGATAATACAGGATGCGTACACATTGCTCTTACACTTAATGCTCCTTTTTCTTTGAGCATTTGTGCAGATTTGGCTAATGTATTACCTGTGTCAATAATATCATCAATCAAAATCACATCTTTACCAGCTACATCACCAATAAGTGTCATAGATGCTATTTCATTGGCACGTTTACGCTCTTTATCGCAAATAACCATATCTAAGTTTAACGCTCTGGCAAAGGTTCTGGTTCTGTTTGATGAACCCATATCAGGCGAAGCCAAAATAAGATTAGTTTCGTTAAGGTTGCGAATATAAGGAATAAATACCACAGATGAATCCAAATGATCAACTGGTATTTCAAAAAAACCTTGAATTTGTGGTGCATGTAAGTCCATGGTCATTACACGACTAACTCCCACGGCTTTTAACAAATCTGCAGCTACCTTACTACCAATGCTTACACGCGGCTTATCTTTACGATCCTGACGTGCCATCCCGAAATAAGGGATAACAGCGGTTATGTAATGGGCAGAGGCGCGTTTAGCGGCATCAATCATCAACAATAACTCCAATAAATTGTCGGCATTTGGAAAAGTTGATTGAATGAAAAAAACATCGCAACCGCGAACGCTTTCATTGATACTAGGCTGAATTTCACCATCGCTGAACTGCGAAACAGTAAGATCACCTAGAGGTTTGCCATAAGCTTTTGCAATTTTTTCGGCTACAAATAAGGAATTGCGGCCTGAGAAGAGTTTTACCTCATTACGTGGTGATGACATGGTACTTTAGTTATTAATTACAATTGGACCGTAGTTTTAAAAAAAATGTCGGGTTTCTTTAAGAAAAAACCCGACACTAATCTTTCTATTTGTTGTCCGACTAGGTCTCGAACCTAGACTCTTCTGAACCAAAATCAGACGTGTTGCCAATTACACCATCGGACAATTTTTGTGGGTGCAAATATACTCCTTGCTCAAAACTGTGCAACAATTTTCACACTTTTTTACGTAAAATTCTAAAAAATACATTTACGCACTTAAGTTCGAGCATTTTAGTTTTCTATTTTAAGGTGCCTTCCTCGCTTAATAACCACATTAAAGTGCTTATTGCAGCAGCCCCAAGTTCCAGTTCGCGTTTATTTACTTTATCAAAAGTATCTACTTCGGTGTGGTGGTAATCAAAATACCTTTGCGAATCTGGCACATATCCAATTAATATAGTTCCTTGTTTTTTTAATGGACCAATATCAACCCCACCCCAGCCTTGGCGAATATCATCAATACTGTATGGTTTGTAAAGTGGTTCCCATTTTTTAAAAATTTTAACTGCGTTGGTGTCATCAACCCCAAATGCACGCGGGGTAAAACCTCCCGCATCACTCTCAATGGCTGCAATATGTTTTTGGTTAACATCTAAAGCGGCCACTCGTGCATATTCTAGCCCACCCCTAACTCCGTTTTCTTCATTCATGAACAACACCGCACGCAGCGTACGATTAGGTTTTAAACCAAGGGTTTTAATTAGACGTAGCGCTTCCATACTTTGCACACAACCTGCTCCGTCATCATGTGCACCTTGGCCATTGTCCCAGCTATCTAAATGCCCACCTGCAATTATAATTTCGTTAGGCATTCCTGCCCCTTTAATTTCGCCAATAACATTGTAAGAGGGTGCATCAGGCAAAGTTTGGCAATTCATTTTTAGAAACATCCTTACTTGTCCTTCTGATTTTAATTTTATCATGTTACTAAGCGCATCAGCACCTTTTGTGCTTATGGCGCAAGCGGGTATTTTAGGTAACGAATCGTTGTATTTTGTCATGCCCGTGTGCGGGAAATCATCATTTGCTAAGGTAAGCGAACGAACTACGGCACCTACAGCCCCATAACGAGCCGCCTCTGCAGGACCTGAACCTCTTTGATCGTTTGCACCACCATAAGCCGAACCCGTGTGTATATTGGTTGGATTCATTGGTCGGTTAAAGAATACAATTTTACCCTTAATGCGCTCTTTACCCAATTCTTTTAGCTCTGCAATACTTTTTACTTCAATAACTTCTGCATCAATACCCATTAAAGGGGTGGCCACGCTGCCACCTAAAGCACAAATGCGCACATCAAACTTTTGTCGCCCTTTTGCTATAAATGCCTCCTCTTTTGCGCCTCTAACCCAATGCGGCACCATAACTGGTTGCAAGTAAACGGTATCAAAGCCATAACTTTTCATTTTATTAAACATGTATTGTACAGCTTGCTCGGCTTGCGGAGAACCGCTTAATCTACCTCCTATTTGGTTGCACAAGTAATCAAGTGTTTGGTAGCATTGTCCATTTGTTAAAACCTCATCATAAACAAGCTTAAAGGTTTCTTTATGGTTTGGTGTTTGGCCAAAAGACACAACCGCCAACTGCATGCATGCCAATAAATATATTATCTTTTTCATTAATCCGTAATTACTGTTTTATAAATTTAATGCAACTATGGTTTGATCCATCTTTTATTTCAACCCAATATAATCCTGTATTCAAACTGCTAATATCTAAATCATTATTCTTTAGTGTGGTTGATAATTGAACCTTACCCAATGCATCAAAAACCACTACATTACATGATGGGTTTACTCCATTTATTTGAATTTGCTGATCAGCCGGATTAGGATATACCCGAATATTGGTTTGCTTATTTAGTTGTTCTTTTAAACCAACAATAGTTACATCTTTTGTTGCAGAGCCACGGTTAATAATCCAATTATTTGGGTCGATGGCAATTGCACTTACCATTTTATTTATTGGCAACTTAAACCACACTTGTTTTTGATTGTGCATTATACGTAGTGTAGTATCTCCACCAGCATAAGTAATTTTATACTCAACAGGTGTAATAAATAATGGAGTTGTACTGCTTACGGTTTGGTTCGATACCAAGTATAAGGTATCGTTTATTTGATTCCATGAAACATTAAATGTTGGATAACCTTGACCATAAAACCATTGGTTAAAAACTTGCGTAAAGTCTTTATTGCTTCGCTGTTCTAATAATGTTTTAAAATCATTGGTACTTGCAGTGCCAAAAGCAAACTGTTGCTGGTACATTTTTAAAATTGCAAAAAACAAGGAGTCGTTGTTTAATTCATAGCGTAAAATATGAACAAAAGCACCAGCCTTGTTGTATGTTAATCTTGAAGAAAACATCGCACTTACGTTTGTAGTATCTTCAAACCAAATACTGCCGTCTGTTTGAGACATTACTGTATTGTGCACAGCAAGCATATCTGCAGGAGCTTCGCTTGGGCTAAGTAATTCAAGTGCTAGGTATTCACAATAGGTGGCGAAACCTTCGTTTAACCAAATATCTTTCCAAGTTTTACAAGTAACATGATCGCCAAACCATTGGTGGCCTAGCTCGTGGGCAACTATACTAAAGTTAATGATACCAATACTTGTCATGGTTTGATGTTCCATACCACCACTAAAAGGTGCCATGGCGTGGCCATATTTTTCTTTCCAAAACGGATATTTACCAAATAAATTTGAGAAACCTTCCACCATAGCAGCTGTCTTATCCAATTCGGGCTTAAGGGTAGTAAGCGTTGCTGGGTTATCATAAATATAATCCTGAATCAACATGGAATCGCCATCAATGTGCGCATAAGTATTGTATTCTACATACTTGGCAACTGCTATAGATATTAAATAATAATCTACTGCAACTTTTGATTGCCATTGGTAACGTACTTTATTCCCGGTTAGATTAATTACATCTTTAAGTACACCAATTGCACCCACTTTATTTTCATTACTAGTGGTAACATAAGTAAAAACCGAATCGATTTTATCTTGTAATGCTTGCTTACATGGAAACCACTCATAAGCCGAATATGGCTGACTTAAACTCCATGTGGCTTGATTTCCCCAACGGGTTGAAGTACCTGTTGTAAACCCTGAACCAATTGCTGCACCTGCCGCAACAAGCGCATCTCCATGATAATAAATTGTTACATCAATTAAACTATTTTTTTGTACAGATTGAGGTAAAACAACATACGCAAAATTTGATTGATGTTGCACAGTTAACCTTTGCCCTAATGAGTTAACAACAGAATCGATGGTGTGATTGCTATGCAATTCAAAACCAAAAGTATCTAGTGCATTAACAACAACTTGTGCAATGGTGCGCACATTTCCACTTATGATGGTGCTGTTTCTTTCAATATTTAAATTGAGGTGATGAAACTTTACATCATAATTATTCATTAAAGATAATTGCAGTGTATTGGCAGCCTTACCGTATATTTTTTGAAAATATTTTTGCTTATGTGTTGCACAAAAATGTTCTTGTGCATAGGTTGAGGCAAACGAAAGTAAGCCCAGTATTAAAAGTAGTTTTTTCAATTGTTTAGCTGTTAATTATAGAAAGACCCATTTTTTAAGTAAATAGTTTTAAGCATCGGACAAATCTTGTAACGTTCGTCATGGGTATCATCATAAACTGCTTTCAGTGTTTCATAAACATGTTTAATACCAATTCTATCGGCCCACTCAAAAGGGCCGAATGGATAGTTTGTTCCCAGTTTCATACTTGTATCAATGTCTTGCATACTTGCTGTACCTTCTTGCAGGGTATAACAAGCCTCGTTAATAATCATCATGATGATACGTGGAGTAACCATACCTACTCGATCTTGAACCAATTTATATTCCCAACCCAAGTTAAGCATGATTTGATGCAATGTTGGTTCATCTGTTTTATTTAATAATGATACTTCAGCTAAACTGCGGTTAATAAAAGTTGGCAAATCATTTATACCAATTAAAGTACATAGTATTTCTCTGCCATAAAGGTTTGCGGCAGCAGCCAACTGTGTTTTAACTGCACCAACAAAAACAGGAATATTTTTAAGTGGAGCGTAATATTTTAACGCATTTGAATTTTCATCAATACTCAAATCAAATATCATATCAAAAGCACTTAGATCAATTTTGGGATAATCTGAGTCTTGAATTTCAGTAACTTCTGCCGCAGTTAATTTTTGTTTTAACTCGTTGGTTACTATTTTTTCTCCACGTAATAAAATCTTCATGAGTAGGTTGTATTTTTGAAAACAAATTTAACACGCAAACTCATATGGAAAAGAAAATAATTACCAGTGCAAATTCTCCCGCCCCAATTGGCCCTTACAGCCCAGGTGTGATGGTTGGAAATACTTTATACACCAGCGGACAAGTTGCTAAAGATGCAGTGACAGGAGAAATGATACAGCACGATATTTCTGCAGAAACAAAAAAAGTGATGGAAAACGTGTTGGCCATTTTAAAATCAGCCGGAATGGACTTTGGCAATGTGGTAAAAACAACCATCTACTGTACAGATTTAGGAAACTTTGCTGCCATAAACGAAGCTTATGGTAGTTTTTTTACGGGAAATTTCCCTGCCCGCGAAACAGTGGAAGTATCTAAATTACCGCTTAATGCTAATGTAGAAATTAGTGTGGTAGCAATAATATAATAATAAATAAAGAGGCTTTCAAGCTATTGAAGGCCTCTTTATTTACGCTTGTAAATGGGCACATTACTACAGGCCTCACCGTACATAATGCTTTTTACATGTGGCGCAAGTTTGTGTGTAATTTCAACGTAAGCACTAACGGGAACAGGCACATCACTACAGCCTTTAATTATTACGCGCGCATCTTCAAAATCAATAGGATTAATTTTTAATAAAGCATCCTGATAGAGAATAGTATTTAACACATCAATATTCCCGAACACATAACGATTGGCATAAGGATCAATATTTACAGCCAACAACATATAAGCCCAAGTAGGTACAATAGCATCTGAGCTGCAAACAAATGCAACATTTTTTTCTGCGTACTGCGTCCAGTCATGATTTTTTACCTGTTCCCTAAAGTCCTTTTCTTTTAAAATCAATTCCATAAAAAGCCAAGGTTTGATATCAAGCACAACACGCTCGCCTTTGTTAAAATAATCTTCGAGGTTTAAGGTAATTAAACTGCTACTTGCAACTTTATTTTCAATCGGTACAATGTTTTGGTCAGGAGTCATAAAACGAAGTTAAAGTAAATAATGAGGGGAATAAAACGAACAGACACTAAAATAACTTTTAGTTAGGCTTGTTGCTATCAATCCACTGGTCAATAGCGTTAAATATAACCATATTACCCTCTTGCTTGTATTGGTTTAGTTGAGACTGGAAATAAGGCAAATCGAACAAAAATGCCTTTAAACTATCACTATTTAAGGTGGAAAAATGACGCCCAAATCCTGATTTATTAATATAAGCGGCATTTAACCATTGTTCGAATTGACCTTTTATTGGAAACGAGTAAATTGGTTTTTTAAGGTATACTGCTTCACTAATAAATGAAAATCCACCATTGGCAATTACTGCTTTCGCACTTGCTAAGTCATTAATAAAACCTTGCTCACTAAATTGTTTAAATATGATGTTCACGTCTTGTTCATCTTTGTTCATACCATATACATAAAAGGTAATATCGGGCAATTGTTTGAGTACATTTTTTACTTCACTAAACGAACTAGATGTTTGATACATTAGGATGTGTTTACCTAGCGTAGGCTTGGCATCTAATATTGCTTTACGAATAATTGGTGGAACAATACTTGTATTTTTTTTGATGATATCAGCACCAAAGAAACTGGTAATAAAATAATGGCTACAGCCCGGAACTTTAGTTTTTACAATGGCTTTGGCTAATTTATAATTTTCCTTTTCACCACCCGGAATCTTTACCTCTAATTTACACCTATTAATTACTTGCATATTATCAATACTGATGAGAGGTAAATGATGTGCTTTAGCAAAAAAATTAGTGAATGATTCGAAATCAGAAATAACAAGATCAGGTTTAAAATTTTTATTTATAATTAAGTATTGCGAAACATTATGAATTAAATTTTTAGGGGCATGTTTTAAATTGAGTAGCAAAGTACCCAACTTACTTACTTGGGCATTTTTATATGCGAAATGTAGCCCTTTTATTTCATGCACCCGCTCACCAAACGATTCATTTAAAAACTTGTACGCCCTTGAACTGCTTAGCACTTGCACATCATGATTTTGTAGTAAATGAGCAATAATAACTTTACTACGTGTTGCATGTCCCATACCTTCACCAGGCACTCCGTATAATATTTTCATGTTATTCTTTTTTATGAATGAGTAGTTTTCGAGTGGTATCAAAGTAGATAAAAACCGATGCAATGGTAAATCCTGCAAGAGAACCCGCAACAACATCTAATGGGTTATGCGCGCCAATTGCAACTCTTGATAAGGCAACAAAAAATGCCCACAAAAAGGGAACCCAAAAATATTTATTTAATTTTTTTTGGGTAGCATGAAATAGACTAAACGCGATAATGGTAGCCAATAAATATGCATTAAACGAATGACCTGATGGAAACGAAAATCCAGCCTCTTCTATCCAATGTGCTAATACTTTTACATCAACATGGTTAAACAGTTGTTGATTGTTGTTTATTAATAACTCAAAATATTGTTGCCTATCTGTTTTTGATAATTGATAAACAGAATCCAATTGATGATTTAGTTGAAGTTGGTTTACTATGTATTGATGACTTGGCCTTACCTCCTTTAACAGAGGTTTTGTTAGGTACTCATTAACAAAAGCTAATACACCAATAAATAAACTTATTGCTACTACAGATTTAAAGAAAGTATATGATTTTTCCCTTATGGTTTCAACCCTAATGGTATAACAAAGAGCAGTAAATAAAACGATGGCTACAGTGCCGAATTTACCTGCAGAAGCTGAAAGTATATAAACGCAATTAACCCACATGCTATTAGTATACACTGCAGAAAACTGCACAGGGAAATTACCCACTAAAAATAAGAGCAGCGTAATGCTAATTAAGCCCGTGTATATAATTTTTTTGTTGATAATAATAATATAAAAGCCCTTTGCAAAATCATTACAAAGGGCTTGGGTTTGGTTATGCTAAAAGTTTACTCCAATTAACTTCTGATGCTAAAATTTCTCTAATTTTAGAAATAGGAATACGTTCTTGCACCATGGTATCTCTATAACGAATTGTAACGGTTTGGTTTTCCAAAGACTCATGATCAACTGTGATACAAAATGGTGTACCAAGTGCATCTTGTCTCCGGTAGCGTTTACCAATAGCATCTTTTTCTTCGTAAAAGCAATTGTAGTCAAATTTCAATTCATCAATAATTTTGCGTGCTATTTCAGGCAAACCATCTTTTTTAGTTAAAGGAAATATAGCCACTTTATAAGGAGCTAAAATTGCAGGCAAGCTCAACACAACGCGCGTGTCTTTTTTGTCACCTTCACCTACTTCTTCTTCCTTGTATGATGCACACAGTACAGATAAAAACAAGCGGTCTAGACCAACTGAAGTCTCTACTACGTATGGAATATAGTTACCGTATGCTTTACCATTTTCGTCTAATTCGGCATCAAAGTATTGCATTTTTTTACCCGATAACTCCTGGTGATTTTTTAAATCAAAATCAGTACGCGAGTGTATGCCTTCTAACTCTTTAAATCCAAATGGATAGTTAAACTCAATATCAACAGCATCATCAGCATAATGGGCCATTTTTACATGGTTATGAAAACGATAATTGTCATCACCCAATCCTAATTTCTTATGCCATTTTATACGCGTTTCTTTCCAATACTCGTACCATTGTTTTTGTGTACCCGGACGAACAAAAAATTGCATTTCCATTTGTTCGAACTCGCGCATACGCATAATAAATTGACGGGCTATAATTTCATTTCTAAATGCTTTACCTGTTTGTGCTATACCAAAAGGAATTTTCATTCTTCCCGATTTTTGTACATTTAAAAAATTTACAAAAATACCTTGGGCTGTTTCGGGGCGTAAATATATTTTATCAGCATCTTCGGCCATAGCACCCATTTCGGTACTAAACATTAGGTTAAATTGACGTACATCTGTCCAATTTCTAGTTCCACTTATTGGGCAAGCAATCTCATATTGCTCAATCAATGATTTAAAACCTGCTAAATCATTATCAAGCGTAACTTTATCAAGCGCGGCTTGTAACTCTTCTGCCTTATTAGTTTTACCTTCTTTTTCGTATTTGGTAATTTTATCTTCCAATAATTGATCTGCTCGATAACGTTTTTTACTATCCTTATTGTCAATCATTGGGTCGCTAAAGCCATCAATGTGTCCGCTGGCTTTCCATGTTTTAGGATGCATAAAAATTGCGGCATCAATACCTACTATATTTTCATGCATTTGCACCATGGCTTTCCACCAATATTGGCGTAAGTTATTTTTTAATTCAACACCATTTTGGCCGTAATCATATACTGCACCAAGGCCATCATATATCTCGCTACTGGGAAAAACAAAGCCATATTCTTTTGCATGGCTTACAACTTTTTTAAATATTTCTTCACTCATAATCTGCCGCAAATTAAGGGCTTTAAACAGTTTTTAAAAATTAAAGATAAATAACTGCTTATCAACTAGAAAGATGGATACTTAAAAACACACATTAGCCTAGATGCTGAAATAATAAGCAACTGATTACCGTTTATACTTAACTGCTATTAAATTGCATATTAAATAAAGTTAGATTGGTTACCGTATTAACAACACAATACACCGAAAGGTTACAATATATTTTAACTGAACTACTGGGTAATCGCCTTGGTATAAGGTATGCTGTTACCACAAATGTTAACGACTTTAATGCTACAACAGGAGTTAAAATAAACTACACTTCAACCCAACAAGAAAATAGCTTACAAATTATACCTGCAGATTTATTATTTGAGAATAACATAAAGAAACAAAAAATTGATGTTATAAATGATGAAACCTGGCATACTATTTTATGGCCAAATAAAAGTGGTGAAATACCGTTTGATGTATTTGCTGCATCGTTTTATTTATTAAGCAGGTATGAGGAATATGGAGACACTAAAAGAGACCATCACGGACGATTTGAGGCGAAGAACAGTATAGCGTTTAATCATGATTTCCTGCAATTTCCATTGGTAGATCATTGGTGTGAGATGCTAAAAGAGAAGTTAAAAGCAATTAACCCAAACATCGCATTTAAACAACACCAGTTTAATGCCATTACAACTGTTGATATAGATTTTGCCTATTTATACCATGGTTTAGATATGAAAAGATGGACGGGTAAACTAGTAAAATCTATCTTAAGATTTGACTTAAACGCTATATTAATTCAAATTAAATCGACCCTAAATGTAAAGTACGATCCATATAATACCTACCAATTTATTAGAAAGACTGTACGAGGTAAATTAGGATATTTTTTGTTAATGAGCAATAATGGGGGCCACGATAAAAATATAAAAGTTAACGGAAATGCATTTAAGACACTTGTAAAAGAACTCTATCAAAATTCTGATTTTATAGGGATACATCCATCCTATGCATCGAACCAAAACTTTAAGATGTTGATTGAAGAACAGGGTAAATTAAGTGATATCATTAAACAAAAAATTGATTGTAGTCGACAACATTTTTTAAAGCTAAACTTACCGCAAACGTATCGTAATTTAATTGATGCCAACATAAACGAAGACTATACGATGGCCTATGCAGAGCAGATAGGCTTCAGGGCAAGTACCTGTATGCCATATAATTTTTTCGACTTAGATCTAAACCAATTAACCAAGTTGGTTTGCTACCCTACTTGTTTTATGGATACCACGGCTATTCATTACCTAAAGTATGATGCACTGCAAATGGAAGAAATTACTAAAAAGTTATTGAATACGACCAAAAACTACAACGGACTTTATGTAACGTTGTGGCATAATAGTACATTTGTATCACCCCACGTAAAGCGAACATTTTGTAATCTGTTAGAAAAAATTGAATTTAATTAGATTTTTTAAGCACGAAGAAATTGATAAAACTAAGTGGGATGATTGCATAAAAAATGCTAACAACAGCTTAATTTATGGCTATAGTTGGTATTTGGATATTGCAGCTCCGGCTTGGAATGCGCTTGTTTTAGGTGATTACCATGCAGTGATGCCACTTCCCACTCTTCAAAAATTTTATACCATAGCCTATCAGCCATTTTTTACACAACAACTAGGAATATTTATTGGTGCTGGTTATGAATTGCAAGCGGGTATCACCGAATTTTTTGAAGCCATTCCACAAGATTACAGATACATTAATATTTGTTTGAATGAGAAAAATGATAGTGGCGCGAAATTGAATTTCCAACTTAAGAGACGTAATAATTATTTGCTTTATCTGCATCAAACATACGAGCAATTATTTAAAGGATTTAGTGACCACAACAAACGAAATATAAATAAATCGAAAAAAAATAATTTAACGGTAAGTGAAACCAACCACGAACAAGTTGTTAAATTTTATGTTGAAAATAAAGCAAATGATACTGAAAAAGTTAGCATAGAAGACTATAACCGTTTGAATAAATTACTTGATGAAGCCAACAAGCGCAAATTATTAATATGCAAACAAGTGAAAGATAACGAAGGAAATTGTCTTGCTTGTGTAGCTTTATACGTTCATCAAAACAGAATGATCTATCAAATAGGCACTTCAAATAATGTAGGTCGTGATTTAAGAGCGATGTACTTTTTATTTGATAGGCTGATTGATGAATACAGTGAGCAGAGCATAGTTTTGGATTTTGAAGGTTCTGATATTGAAGGCGTGGGTAGATTTTTTAGTGGATTTGGCGCACTCTTAGTTCCTTACCACAGATTAATAGCTAACCGCTTACCTTGGCCAATTAACTTGTTAAAAAAATAACACTGTTTTTTAGTGTTATTGTATATACTTGTGTTATCAACTTAAAAATACCACAAGGTGAAATTTGCAGCTATAGATATTGGAAGTAACGCAGTTAGACTGCAAATTGCACGCCTAAACGACAACCCCCTAGAACCGTTTAAAAAAGTAGAATTTGTGCGCATACCAATAAGGTTGGGCGATGATGCCTTTAACAGAGGAAAAATTAGCAAAGAAAAACGACAAATGTTTTATAAAGCTATGCAATCCTTTAAGTTAATGATGGAGGTGTTTGGCGTACACAATTACATGGCATGTGCTACTAGTGCGATGCGCGAAGCGAAAAACGGTAAAAAAATAGTTGAAAAAGTTGCCGAAGATTTTGATTTAAACATTGATATAATTGATGGTAAACGGGAGTCTGAATTGATTTTAAAATCGATTACGCGCTACCTAAAACCCGACCACAATTACTTAACAATAGATGTAGGCGGAGGAAGCACAGAGATGACTGTGATACAAAATTTAAAAGCATACGATAGTGCAAGTTTTGATGTAGGCACGGTGAGGTTACTAGACAATGCCATTAAAAAAGAAAATTGGAATGCACTAGAATCTTATGTAAAGGATCACATTAAAGCAATAGAACATTCGCGTGCAATTGCAACCAGCGGTACCATAAATAAAATTGCCAATATTATAAATCCAACTTTAACTGAACCTTCTATTACCATTGATGAATTAGATAAATTTTATCACACCATCAAAAAAATGAGCATTACAGAACTTATAGAAACTTATAAATTAAATCCAGATAGAGCTGATGTAATGGAACACTCGGCATACTTATACCTTAAAATATTAAAGTGGGCGAACATAGAGAAGTTGTTTGCACCAAGTGCAGGTTTAAAGGATGGAATATTGTATGAGCTACTTGAAAAAAGCGAGTACTAGAATAAGTCTGTAAGTTTAATATCCAACAACGCGTACAAGCCATAGGTAAGTAATGTCCAAGCTAAAAAGCTAAAAAACATATACCGTTTTATTTTCCATTTATTTTCTTCGAAAGAAGCAGCCAAAATTGTACCTACAGGAACAGATAATAAAACTGGAGTAAGAATTACGATACCTAAAATTTCGTACTTAATGATAAACTTTAACAGTTTCCTGCGGTGTTTGCCAACAGGTTTATAAACCTTTGGTTGAGGCGGTCTTATTTTGTGATACAAAAACAAAATTCCATCCCACAAATATAAGTATACTACAACACCTAACA
>CALPIR020000022.1 GCA_943323675.2 Chitinophaga pinensis
AGTGGTTTTAATGGACAAGGTTTTGCTTTTAATGGTTATTTGCCAATAGACAAAATTGAAAGGGCTAAACGAATCAAGCAGCTTGAAAGTGATTTGTTTACTCGCAAGCAAACTCAAATTTTTATGGAGGCACCATATCGCAATAACCAGCTATTGGCTGATGTATTGGCTAATTGTGCTCCTCAAACTAAATTATGTATAGCATGTAACATTAGCTCTGCCGAGGGATTTATTAAAACCAAAACCATTACACAGTGGCGTCAACAATTGCCTGATTTGCACAAGAAGCCTGTAATATTTGTTTTAGGTAGTTGATCTTGAAAACCACAAAACAGTATAAATCCAGTGTTACTTAAGCTTGTGTAATGTTTTAGAGAAATACGAAAATGATATTGGACCTGGATTTTATATGTATAAACATGGTTGAATTTGGTGTAATTGCCTGTATAGCAAGTTAATTAAGCCATATTTTTTAGATTTTAATTAAAATAATTGCTTTTTATTCAGATATTATTAATTTTGCCTAACACATGTTAGGTTATGTCTGAATTACTCACAACCAATAGAAAAGAACAATTGCTTGAAGTGGCTGCTAAGTTATTTAAGCAAAGAGGTTATGCAGCTACTTCCATGCGAGATTTAGCTGCAGAGTTAGGTATTGAAGCGGCTAGTTTATACCACCACATCAAATCAAAGGAGGAGATTTTAGAAACCATTTGTTTTGATTTGGCGTCAAAGTTTAGCATTGTGATAGCCGAAGTAAACGACATTTACTTTAATGCCGAAGAAAAACTTAGAACAGCCATAAAAAATCACGTTCAAATTATTACTCAAAACACGAATCAGTCAGCTGTTTTTTTGCATGAGTGGCGCAACTTAAGTGAGCCAAAGTTAAGTGAGTTTATGAAATTGCGTGATGCATACGAAAAAGGCATACGTGTAATATTAAAAGATGGCATGAATGAAGACGTGTTTGATGATGTAGACGAAAAATTTGCATCATTAACTATTTTATCAACCGTTAATTGGATTAACGAATGGTATAAGCCAAATGGTAAAATGAGCACAGAAGAAATAGCTCAAAATTTAAGCGATTTTATTCTGGGTGGGTTAAGAAAAAAAATGGTAACAGACATAAATTATAAACCATAACAGCGCCAAAAATTTAAATACAAAAAAGGTTTTGCGCAAATTCAAACAATCAAAAAGTAACTAATAATTTAAAAATATATGTACGGAAATGCTTACATCGATCCTAATGAAAAGGCTAACGCAATGATAGCTGGAGAGGATCCTATTAAATTAGCTGAATTTGAGGCCCGTATTGCCCGTGGCGAAAAAATTGAACCTAAAGATTGGATGCCTAAAGAGTACCGCAAACAACTCATTCGTATGATTGAGCAGCATGGTCATTCTGAAATAATTGGTGCATTGCCTGAAGGAACCTGGATAACACGTGCTCCTGGTTTTAGACGTAAAATGGCTTTAATGGCAAAAGTACAAGATGAGGTTGGACATGCACAATTGTTATATAGTGCTGCCGAAACGCTTGGAAAAAGTCGCGAAGACATGACCAACGACTTAATTACTGGGAAAAGTAAATACAGTAATGTATTTAATTACCCTGCATATACTTGGGCAGATGCATGTATTATCGCTTGGTTAATTGATGCAGGTGCAATTATTAATCAAGTTGCAAATGCCAAAGGAAGTTATGGCCCATACTGCCGTGCGTTAGATAGAATTTGTACAGAAGAAAGTTTCCATTTAAAATATGGTCATGATAATGTAGTAACCCTTGCTACTGGCACACCAATTCAACGACAAATGGTTCAGGAAGCATTAACTCGTTGGTGGCCTCCAATTATGCACTTTTTTGGTCCAAGTGATAAAATTTCACAACACTCCGAAATACTTATGCGTTGGAAAGTAAAGATGGCAAGTAATGATGATATGCGCCAACAGTTTTTAAACATGTACGTTCCTAAAATTTGGGACTTAGGTTTAGTACTTCCAGATCCTAATTTGAAGTTAAACGAAGAAACTAAAAAGTGGGATTATACAGAACCTGATTGGGAAGAGTTTAAGCGTGTAATTAATGGTGGTGGTCCATGCAATGCAGAACGTTTGGCTGTGCGCAGAATGGCTGAAGAAAGAGGTCGTTGGGTGCGTAAGGCACTTTATAATGCCACAGAAAAATACGTTACTCCATTGGCCTAAACTATAGTTTATGATTAAATCACTAGACCCGCGTGTAACACGCGAAAACATAGAAGAAAACAACCTTATTGCGCCCTTAACCCCAATGGATAATTGGGAAACTTACGAGGTGTTTCATCAAAAAAAACGTGGTGACCAACATATGCATGTAGGAATTGTTCATGCTCCAAATCCTGAAATGGCCTTGTTATTTGGAAAAGAGCAATACGGACGTAGAAGTATAACAGCAAATATTTGGGTGGTTAAAACAGCCAATGTTTTTGCAAGCGAATACGATGATGCCGATATGTTTGAAACAACGCCCGAAAAGCAATACCGTGAAGCAGGTGGCTATAAGGTGATGGATAAAATTAATAAATACAAGAAGGCGAATAAGGCGTAATGACTTTTGAAAAAATTATTGCGTATGTAGGGCATACTTTTATGTTGTTGCTTATTTTTTTCTCGGTATATTTTTATCAAGAAAGAATGTTACATACGGATAACGCTTATGGTGTTTTAACATTAATTAATACAGAAAACTTTATTATACCTCATTATAGGTATCCGTTGGTATTAACGCAGTTTTTACCACTGTTAGCCATAAAGTTTGGTGCAAGCTTAAAAGCAGTAATTATAGCTTACTCAGCTAATTTTTACTTACTGTATTATGTGTGTTTTTTGGCAGCAATGTATGCTTACCAAAACACAAAAGTGTCGTTAATTATTGTATTAACTTTATTGGTAACAACCAGCGAAATTTTCTTTCTTCAAACTGAAGTTGCGCATGGATTGGTTTTTAGTTCTTTGTTTTATGCATGGCTTAATTACACCACAACAGCATTGAGCAATTTTAAAAAATCTACCCACTATTTAATGGGTATTTTTATTTTTTTAAATGCGGTGCTTTTTCATCCATTATCAGCTTTGTTCACAATATTCGTTCTAATTTGGAACGTGATTGAAAAACAAAATTGGTCTGATGTGAAGTCAATGGTGTTTTTGGTACTTGCTTTTTTGGTGTTGCTTATCAAAGCCAAACTAACCCCTGAAGGCTCTTACGAAGAAAGTTTTTACCAAACCAAAGAGGTTTTGCTGGATGCCCTATTAAGCCTTAATGACTCATATGTATTTAAGTTTTTTATTTTGCGATTGCAAGGCTTGTATTTGCTTCCAACTCTTATGTTACTAATCACCTTAAGCTGGTTCGGTTATAAAAAGCAATGGCTAAAGTTGTTGTTTTTATTTCTAATATCAATTGGTTATGTAGTTTTAGCATCTGTCTTGTTTAAGGGCGATTCTGAGATCATGATGGAACGTATTTTTTTATGCTACGGTGCCATTGTTTCAATAGGTTTTGCTAATGTTTTGTTTGATGCCAGTTTAATCTATCAACAAAAAAAAGCACACCTTTTTTTAACCATTTTATCCGTTGGATGTTTGGTTGCAGGAACTGTTAAAATATTAGAGGCATCGGTAAAATATAATTACAGATTAAGTTTAGTTAAGCAACAAGCTGAAGCAGCACAAATGCAAGAGGGGTCAAAATTTTATGTTTTGAATAAGGATGTTTCTTATCCTTTTGCCATGTGGGCTAATGCCTGCGAGCAAATATTGTATAGCGCAATACATCACCCTAATAAAGTGAAAACAGTATATATATTTAACAATGAAACTGATGCACAAAAAACATTAAATGAAATTAATCCAAATGTGTTTTTAATGGTTTCATTTTACCTCACAGTATACGACAACCAATTAAACGCAAAGTATTTTTCTTTAGCACCCGATACTTATAAATATTTAAAATTGAATTGAAATGAATACAACAGCAATAAAAGAGTTACTGTACAAAATGGCCGATGATCTTTTAATTATTGGACATAGAAACAGCGAATGGACTGGATTGGGTCCTATATTAGAAGAAGACATCGCCTTCTCTTCCATGGCACAAGATAAAATCGGACAATCGCAAGCATTGTTTCAATTGTTGCATGAATTGGGCGAACAGGAGCCAGATACTGTTGCTTTTACGCGTAATGCTAAACAGTTTCATAATGCACAGTTTGTTGAGTTACCAAATGGTGATTACGATTTCAGTTTGATGCGTCATTTCTTATATGATGTAGCTGATCAATTGCGTTTTGAAATGCTTGCTAATAGCAGTTATGAACCATTGGCAAAAGTTGCTCGCAAAATAAAAGGGGAGTTAAAGTACCATGTTTTTCATGCCAATACCTGGATAGTAAAATTAGGTAGTGCAAATGAAGAAAGTAAAGCTCGCATGCAAAATGCATTAAACGATGCATGGAACTATGCTTTGGGTTTGTTTGAAGAAGGCGAATATGAAACTATTTTAAAAAGCGAAGGTATATTTGCAGGCGAGGCAGATTTACAACATCGCTGGTTAGAAACCATTACACCTACGTTAACCAAAGCAACGCTTACTATTCCTCATGAAAATGCTTGGGAGCCTAAATTTGGTGGGCGCATAGGTATTCATACCGAACATTTAGATCCTTTGGTAGATGAAATGAGTGAAGTATTTAGGGTTGATCCTAATGCCGAGTGGTAGCGTAAACAATGCAAAGGGTGATGTTGGTTTAAGTTTATTGTATTAAGCAATTTGTGAATGATTACAGAACAAGAAATTTGGAAAGGCCTTGAGTTGGTTAAAGATCCAGAAATACCAACCTTAAGCATGGTTGATATGGGGATTATTACCAAGGTGGAAGTGCGTGGCGAAAGCAGTGTATTTGTGGAAATGACACCCACATTCACAGGGTGCCCAGCCATAAAAATGATGGAAGGCATGGTTGCTGATAGGTTAAAAGAAATGGGTATTACCCAAGTAGAAGTGGTTACAACTTTTGATAAGCCATGGGACAGCAATAAACTTAACGAAAGGGGTTTAATGTGTTTAAAAAAACACGGATTGGCACCACCTGTTAAGCATAGCGGTGAAGTAACCATGGAATTGCTTGAGCATACCGAGTGCCCATTTTGTGGAAGTAAAAATACTGAAATGAAAAGTCCGTTTGGACCAACACTTTGTCGTAGTATGCATTACTGCAACGATTGTCTTCAGGCGTTTGAAGGATTTAAGCCTGTTGTGTAATTCATTTAAATTTATTAGATATTTGAGGCCGATGAAAAATATTGGCCTCTTTTGTGTTTTGTTGTTGGTGGCACTTGCTTCTTGTAAGAGTAAAAAAGGTGTAAATCAAACACCAAAGACATCATTCACCAAAAAAGAATACCGTGCACTCAGTGAGAAACTAAATTTGGACATCAACAAATCAGATTATATTAAGCTATATAAGTTTGTGGGTAATTGGCTGGGAGTGCCACATAAATTAGGTAGTTGCTCAAATTTGGCAATTGATTGTTCGTGTTTCATTCAGCTTTTACATCAACAAGTATACGGCAACAAATTGCCCCGAACGGCTGCAGAAATGCAACTTGATAGCAAAGAAATAAACATTAAAAATTTAAGCGAAGGAGACCTGGTTTTTTTTAAAATAAATGCTAAAAAAGTTTCGCATGTGGGCGTATATTTAAAAGAAGGTTGGTTTGCTCATGTAAGCACAAGTAAAGGTGTTATGATTAATAATTTAGGCGAAGCTTATTATCAAAAGCATTACACATCTGCGGGTAGGGTTAAATAAATTAACTCAAATTATGATGTAGAAAGGGTTAATATGCTAAGTCTAATATCTGAATTAATTAAGGTTAACGAATTAAAGTAACTGTGCCCTTTTTTACAAAACGCTCTCCAGATACATATGTACCTTCAACTAGCCAGACATATGTTTCTGTAACTGCTGGCACATCCTCATTGTCTGTTCCATCCCAAGCTTTATTTGCTTCTATTGTTTCAAATACCGATTTCCCCCAACGGTCGTAAATTCTAAACAAATAACTGTCATTTTTTACCCCGATTTTTATAGGAATAAAAGTTTCGTTATGTCCATCTCCATTTGGCGAAAATGCTGTTGGCACATTTATCATACCCATATCTTCAACCTTAATGATATTATTGCCAATGGCTGTATCTGCACAGCCATATTTGTTTGTTACAATTAAGAGCACGTTATAAGTTCCCCCTTTAGTAAAGTAGTATGAACTGTTTGTATTGGTATCAGTAAAAATGGTTTGTTTATTATCATCTAACACACTCCAATTAGTGATAAACGCATCGAATGAAGTATTGCTAAAAAATGAAGTGGAATTAGGCAAGTACAGTATAGTTGGTGTTACATTAAACCTTGCCTTTGGCAAATCGTGCACGGTAATTATTTCTACTTTTATTACGGTTGAGTCTCCTCCTGGGCCAAACGCTTTTAGTTTAACAGTATATGTATCATCGCGTGTATAGGTGTGATGTGGATGTTCTTCGGTTGATGTATTACCATCCCCAAAATCCCATTCGTAACTGTAGGCGTATTTACTTAAGTTGTTAAATTTAACAGGTAAAGGTTTGCAGCCACTTTTTGGGGTATAATCAAAATCGGGTGCAGGTGCCTGTGAAAAAACATATAAAGACTTTACAATGGTATCTGAACAGCCATCAATACTACTCACAACTAATCTAATATTGAAATAACCCGAATCAGTGAAGGTGTGCGAAGGGTTTTGTTGGCTCGAGAAATTGTATTGACTATTTATATCTCCAAAATCCCAACTGTATGCCATTTGTCCTTTGCCTATAAAGGATTCATCGCTAAAATTAACGGTTGTATTAGGGACTTGTGGTTGCGCTGGTGTATAAACAAATTGTGCTCTTGGCATTTCAAAAATATTTATGTAGCTTAACTTGGTTGCAGTATCGCTGCACCCAAATTTATCATAGGCAATTAAAGTTATGTTGTATCCTCCAGATTTGTTATAAACATGAGAAGCAATAGCATTATTTGATCCTGCACCATCTCCAAACAACCAAAAATAATTTATAGCATTGCGTGATTCATTTTCAAATCGTACACTGAAATCTAAGCAGCTTGATGTGTTTGTGGTTTTGAATTCAGCCAAAACCAATGGGCTCACTATTACAGAAGTTTCTGCTGTATCACTACATCCATATACATTAGTTGCTATCATCTTTATATGGTAGTTGGTATCAAGGGTTAATCTGGTACGATAATAATGTGTTGGCGATTCTTGGTTACTTGTTTGTCCATCACCAAAATTCCAAAAATAGCTACTCGCGCCTTGTGTTGAGTTTAAAAAATGAAACTCTGCTGTATCACAATTTAATAATTTATTTACATTGATATTTGCTTTTGGAATAGGATAAACGGAAATAATTCTTTTGGCGGTATCAATACAACCACTATTGCTAAAGGCAGTTAAAGTAACAGGATAACTCCTATTTACTAAAGTAAGGTTGTTTTCAAATATTTTGGTTGGTGCAGTATTAGAATCTGTGGTAGCATCACCAAAATCCCACGCGTATTTTATACTCCGTAAAGAGTTGTTGATAAAGGATACTGTTTGAGGTGTACATGCTGCTGTTATGTTCGCAAAAAGTGCTTTTGGTAGTACATTTACCTTTACGGGTTTAGTTGTTGTATCGCTACATCCATATGGCGATGTGGTAATTAAACGCACCCAATAAGTAGTATCATTTGTTGGTACTGCAACAAATTTATTTACAGGATTAGTGTATGATGAAGTTTGCCCGTTGCCAAAATTCCATCGGTATTGCACAGCACCTAGCGAGGCGTTAAAAAATGCAATATTTCCTGTGCCACAAATGCTGTCGTTTGATCCGAAAAATGCTGCAACAGGGTTATATCTAGTAGTAATTATTGTACTTACCGTGTCGCCCAAACAACCATATTGCGATTGCGATGAAAGCTTAACCTGATAAGTCGAATCGTACATTGGAAAGGAAGCAAAAACATGCGAAGGATTAATCGTAGATGAAGTATCGCCATCACTAAAATTCCAATAGTACTTATTAGCCAATTGTGTGGTGTTGGAAAACTGAATAACTAACGGTCCGCAACCCGCACTTTTATTATTAGTAAAACTTGTAATAGGATTAGGATGCACAATCACTGTATTCGAAACTGTATCTATACAACCGTGTTCGCTAACCGCCTGAAGTCTAACCTTGTAAATGGTATCTGTTAGTATATTTGCTGCATAACTTGTTAAGGAATTTTGCGAAGTGGCTGCGTTACCATTTCCTAATTGCCAAATAAAACTCATCATGTTGATGGAGCCTGTATCGTTAGGTACTGATTGATTGGTGAAGTTAATATGTAATGGTTCACAACCCGCAGATAAGTTTTGTGTAAATTGTGCTTTGGGGTTCGGATAAACCCGTGCGTTTTGATAAGCGGTATCTCTACAACTATGTTCACTTAATGCAATTAGCCTAATCTGATATACGCTATCTATTGTTTTTGATGCCAAATAGGTAGCACTTGGGTTTGTTAGTATTGATGATTGTCCGTTTCCCAATTGCCATATAAAACTCATGCAACTAATTTTTCCTGTATCATTAGGTATTGATTGGTTGGTGAAGGGTGTATTTAATGGTTCACAACCATTAGGGTTATTTACTGTAAAACGGGCATCTGGATTCGGATAAATTAGCACATTTGCCAAAGAAGTATCACTACACCCAAACCTACTAAATGCAATTAGTTTTGCTTCGTAAATGGTGTCTTGATTGTTTGATCCAGTATAAATTGTTGTAGGATTTATTTGAATTGAATTCTGGCTATTTCCAAACTGCCATATAAAGCTCATATTGTTCTGGTTGCCACCAAAGTTATGGGTTGAAGTGTTGTTAAAATACACATTTAATGGCCCGCAACCATTGTTAACCGAAGGGTTGAAAACACTCTTAGGATTTGGAAAAACCCTAATTGTTTTGCTTATGCTATCTGTGCAACCTTGGCCATTTGTTGCAATTAATTTTATGGTGTAAATGCTATCGCTGTTAATTGATGATTTATAGACACCTGATGTATTAAAGGTATTAGCTGTTTGTCCATTCCCTAATTTCCAAAGGTAACCAATACCGTTTGGTGTGGTATTGGTTAAATGAACACTTAAAGGCCCGCACCCACTATCATTACTCATTATAAAGCTTGGTGTTGGGTTGCTAAAAGTATATATAGTTTTAATAGCGGTATCGGGCTTACAATTGTATTGATTTAAAGCCACTAATTTAACTCTAAACACTTGCCCACTTTGGCTTATTATAGTATCTGGTTTGTTGGTTAGGGTTGATGTTTGTGTATTACCAACTAACCATTTAAAACTATCTGCCAAGAAAGATGTATTGGTAAATTTAAAGTTAAATGGAGCACAACCAATTGTATCATTCATGCTAAAATTTGCAACAGGCAAAGGTCTTGCATTAACAATCCGTGTTGTGGAATCTTTACAACCTTGCATGCTGTTTGCAACAAGTTTAACAATATATGTTCCAGTGTCATTGTATTTGTATTTTAATGGAGTACCCATGCTATCAAGCACAACAATGGCGTTGTTACCAAAGTTCCAACTGTAAGATTTGGCGCCAACCGAGAGATTATTTAACAAAAAAGTATCATTTAAACATAATGATGCATTAACTGGGTTAAAGTTTGCAATAGGACTAGTATTTACAATTGTTATCAAGCTGTCTGTGTCGCTGCAACCGTTGTTGCTAGTTACTTTAAGTTTGGTAATAAAAGCACCTGCATTTATAAACCTGAAAGTTGGGTGTTGATTGCTGCTGTCTATTGTTCCATTGTTGTCAAAATCCCAAGCCCATTGGGTTATCGTATTTCCAAAACCAACTGTTGAGCTGTCTTTAAATTCTGTAACTTGATTGCTGCAAGAATTGCCTCTAAACAAACGTGCATCAGGATTTGGTAAGACGGAAATATTTTGTGTTGTTGAAGCCAAACATCCAGTATTGTTTGTGGCTGTATAAATAATAGTATAATTACCTGGTGCCTGAAACAAATACGTGGTGTCTTCAACCCTTGCTGAATCGGTAGTGCCAAAACTCCAAAGGTGTTGAACTATGTTACCAGGTGTTGTTGTTGTTGCAGTTGCATTAAATGTAACAACTTGTTTATCGCAAATATTAGCGGGTAAATAATTAAAACTTACAATTGGTGCTGTTTTAACTAAAACCGACATGGTATCCACATCTATACAATTTTTATCTGTAGTGATTTTCAATACTACTTTAAAAACCCCTTGCGAAGGATAAGTGTAGTTTTGGTTTGTTGAAATAGAAGTTGTGCTATCGCCATTGCCAAAATACCACTTGTGTTGTGTAATTACATCACCCGTTGCTAATGTTGAACTTGCTATAAACTTTGTTGCGGTATTTCTGCAAACGGTATCGGCAGAAAATTTTGCAGTGGGCAAAGTACTCACTGTAATACCTACTTGTTGGGAATCATTACCACAGGTGTCTTTAACTACCAGCTTAATTATAAAATTTCCGCCACTGTTAAAGGTAATATTACCAGGGTTGCGTTGGGTTGATGTTTGTCCGTTGCCAAAATCCCAATAATAGGTTGCTGTAGGACTTTGGTTAACGGTATTATTAATTGGGTTAATGGTATGTGGCGCACATCCAGATAATGCATTACCAATTTGTACAATCGGTTTGGCATAAACCCTAACAGTGTCTCGCCTTATCACATTGGTAGCACATAAGTTGCTAATAGCTAATCTTACCACATAAATACCAGGGTTGTTATAAGTAATATTTCTACTCACCAATGTTGATGATACAGGTGTTCCACCCGTAAATGTCCAGTTTCTAATATTACCAATTCCTATTGATGTATCATTAACAGTAACTGTTAGCGGAGCACAGCCAAACTTCGGTGTTAGTGTAAATCCTACTTGTGGTGGTGTATTTAAAACAACAACTGCGTAGGTAGTATCACTACCACATCCGTTGCTGTCAATAAGCATAATGGTGTAATTTCCATAACCTGGAAATGTATGTGTTTGTGCTGCTTTAGAAGTGATCCAACCTGAATTTTTACCATCGCCAAAATCCCAATAATAATAGCGTTGGCCTGTAATGCAATTATCAATAGATGAGTTACTAAATGTGTATGTTAGGCTAGGTAAACACAAATTAGTAGGAGGGGTAATTCTAGCGTCATCTTTATCAAAAATTAAAACAGGAGAAATGGTGTAGGTAGATACATTGTTTGGTCCAGTGTTACAATTTGGATTAAACGCGCGTAACGCAACTGTATACACACAATTGCCGACACCTACTGGTAAGTATGTATGAGAAATAGGTTGATTGGCCTGTGACCAGTCTCTTGTTATGACAGTTCCATCCCCAAAATTCCATGTTAAAATGGTACCCGGTAAAGCATTTTGTGTAGAATCTTGAAAAGTAATTGTATGTGGGGCACAACCGGCCAATTGTCCTGATGGTAGAGGTTTGATGGATGTACTAACTGGTCGCATATTATAAACCGCACCCTTAATGGTATCCGTGCAAGTGCCATTAACAGTTACTATACGCACTGTATATAAACCCAATGAAGTGTAGGTGTGATTAATAGATGAGCCTAAGGCTAATCCTGTTCCACTTGCATTAAGTGAACCATCACCCCAATTAATGGTGTAATTGTTTAAAACTACGTTAGATGAAATGCCGATGCTAAAATTATCGTTCTGCAACGGGTTTAAAATACAGTTATTCCAAATAGGTTGATAGCTTAATACTGCAGCTCCGTTATATACTTGTGGTGTGTTGGAGGTAATGATAATATTTTGTTGAATAGAGTCTCGGCAGTTGCTTGTTGTAGAAGCAATCATGCGAACGATGTAATTTCCAGGCGCTCCAAACGAGTAAGTAAAATGAGGGACGGTGTTTAAAGTGCTATCAACCAAAACCCCATTTACGTGCCAATAATACCAAGTATTACTGTTGGCTGCTGTGCCGGTTGAGGTATTGTTAAATACAATGTTTTGCGGCACACCACAACCGTTTTGACCAGGCTGGGTAAAACTTAGTGTAACGTTTGAACAAGTAGCAGAAGCATGAGTTAAATTAAATATAACCAAGCAAAATGCAATTAAATAATAAAGGGCTTTCATAGGGGCAATGAGTAATTAATTCTAATACAATTTAGCTATTAAAATTAAATAAGCACATGCTTACATAGAAATTTAGTTAATTTAACCTTTTCGTGTCAATTGAATATCCTCTTAAGTCAAGAAAATATCTTCTAACCTGTTTTTTGTTTAATTTACCGAATAAGGTTTTGTAAAATAGGGTTTATTCAAGCACATAATAACCATTTTGTCATGTGTGCGTAGGGATTAAGGCAATACTAGAAAAGTAAGTTAAAATAAAACGAGGCAACTAAAAATCAAATAAGACAAAAATTAAAGCGTAAAACGAGGATACTAATAGAAAAACTAGCTATAACAGTTAAAAATAAGCCTATTCGTATAGTAATTTAGTTAGTTTGACACTTTTCTACCCATCATCAAACCATCTCGTATAGGGAATAAAATGTGCTCTAGTCTTGGGTCGTTGTGCAAGTGCTTGTTAAACTCATCAAGCAGTTGGGTGTCTTTGTCTTTTTGCAAACTTTTTTCATCAACCACCTTACCGCTCCACAATACATTATCGGCAATCACGTAACCACCAACATTTAAACAATCCATGGCTTGGTTGTAATATTTTAAATAGTTGGGTTTATCTGCATCAATAAAAATCAAATCAAATTTGTAGGGTAAAGTTTTGATAATGTTGTATGCATCGCCCACAATAAATTGTATGCTATTTTTCATACCTGCTTCTTCAATAAAGCGGTGTATGTTGTCTTCCTGTTCGGGATTTACATCAATGGTAATTAATCGTCCACCTTCTTGTAAACCCTCGGCCAAACAAATGGCCGAGTAACCCGTGTAGGTACCAATTTCTAAAATGTATTTTGGCTTAATCATTTGGCTAAACATACTTAGTAACCTGCCTTGAAAATGCCCACTAAGCATACGTGGTTGCAATACATTGGCAAAAGTATGGCGCGATAGTTTTTTTAAAACTTCGCTTTCGGATTGGGTGTGGTCATCGCAATATTGCTGTATGGCCGGAGAAATAATATCAAACATGTTTTATCTTTTTCGAAACAACAAAATACACAATTAAACAACCAAGTGTGTTGGCTATCATATCAAAATAATCGTAACTGCGGCCTGTAAAAATAAACTTTTGCATCAACTCAATTAATGCTCCGTAGCCCGCACTAATTGTACACCAGATTACAATAATTTTTTTAGGGTTTAGGGTTGTGTATTTTAAGTTGGGTTTAATTAACAACCAGGCTTGTACACCAAACAACAACGCATGTATAGGTTTATCGTAACCAAATAAATCTTCGAGCTTAAGTTGAGCCAATGTGCCAGGTTGCGCACCGCAAGCAAATAAAATAAGCAGCGCCCAAGCAATGGCTAATTTGTAGTGGTATAATTTTGTTTGCTTAAGCTGCATGTGCTCATGGTAATAAATAAACCACCAATTGTATTTTCAATTGGTGGTTTATAATTGGTGTTATTCGTTTATGGCTTTTATACCTGGTAGTTCTTTGCCTTCAAAATACTCAAGTAAAGCTCCACCACCTGTACTTACATAGCTTACTTCGTTTTCGAAACCAAATTTAGCAACGGCTGCAGCACTATCGCCACCACCAATTAAACTAAATGCCCCGTTTTTGGTGGCCTCGGCTACAGCAATAGCTGCTTGTTTGGTTCCATTTTCATAACTGCTCATTTCAAACACACCCATTGGGCCGTTCCATAAAATGGTTTTCGATTGTTTAATCACCGCTGCATAATCATCCGCAGCTTTCGGTCCAATGTCTAATCCCATCCAACCAGCTTCAATGTGTTTGTTGTCGCAAACTTTATGGTTGGCGTCATTGCTAAACGCATCAGCTACCACACTGTCAAAAGGCAACATGAGGTTTACGCCTTTTGCTTTTGCTTTGGCCATTAAATCAAGGCAAAGTTGCAAACGGTCTTCTTCACATAAACTCGATCCAATTTCGTAACCCATGGCTTTTAAAAATGTGTAAGCCATACCACCACCAATAATTAAATTATCTACTTTGTCAATTAAGTTTTCTAAAATTAAAAGTTTGTCGCTAACCTTTGCTCCACCTGTAATGGCGGTAAACGGACGAGCAGCATTTTTCATTACCAACTCAGCATTGGCTACTTCTTTTGCCATTACATAACCAAAACATTTTTGAGTGAAAAAATGAGCAATAACTGCGGTACTAGCATGTGCACGGTGTGCGGTGCCAAAAGCATCATTTACATAAACATCACCTAATTTGCTTAGTTTTTCAGCAAATTCTGCATCACCTTTTTCTTCTTCCTTATTAAAACGTAAATTTTCTAATAATAAAATTTCTCCAGGATTTAAATCAGCGGCTTTATCAGTAGCATCTCGTCCTATGGAATCTGATGCGAATTGTACCTCAACCCCAAATAATTCAGAGGCTTTAGCGACAACGTGCCTTAACGAGTATTTTTCAATATCAATACTACCATCTTCTTTTAATTTTTTTAGCGGGCGACCTAAATGGCTCATCAAAATGCAGCTTCCGCCATCTGCTAATATTTTTTTAATGGTAGGAACTGTTGCACGAATACGCGCATCATCAGTAACTTCAAAAGTTTGTTTATCTAACGGAACGTTAAAATCTACACGAATCAAAGCCTTTTTTCCGGCAAAGTTTATAGTGTCTACTGTTTTCATGCTGAATACTTTAAGTATAAAATAGTGAATTGTAAATGCTTAAATTTTAGCAAAAATAGTTTTTTGTAGCTAGATTGTGGTTGAATTTTTAACCTTAAGCTCATACTAAATAAGGTATTGCAACACTCAATAATAATAAAATATGGGTAAAATTTTGGCTACTGTTTTTGTGCTGTTAGTTTTTATGGCATGCACAAGTAAAAAAGAAAAGCTATTGATAAAACGTTGGCGAGTAGCTGATGTTACTTTTGTTGATGCCGAGAAAGCTATCTTGCAAAGTGATACCATGCAAGGTAATTTAATGTTAAGGCAACAAGCGGTATTGCGCGATGTGCTTCTTAAAAACTTGTATGAGTTTAATGATGATGGAACATACATAACTGGGAATGCTGCTGGAACTGCAACAGGAAAATGGAAAATAAGCGGTAATGCCATTACTTTCATTAGCGATGTTGAAAAAGATGGAGTTGCTTCAACAAAAAAAGTTCCGTTTCAACATTTAAGTGATGATAGCTTGGTTTTGTTGCTAAACAATGATCAAACGAGTATTAAATTAAAACTACTTTTGTTGCCTGTTGAGTAATAATTAATCAAATTCGCCAAGCATGATTCGCTTTTTTAAAGTATACGATTTTAAATTACACGGCATTGAGCCCCAACAAATCAACACAACGCGCACCATTGAAATTGAGGGAAAGCGTATTTGTTTGGCTTATACTTCTTCTGGCTATTATGCAGTTGATGATAAATGTCCGCATGCAGGAGCTCATTTAGGTAGGGGTGGTTGGTGTGAGGATGACTTTGTGGTTTGTCCAGTACACCGTTATAAATACAACTTAAAAACAGGACAAGGTAAACAAGGTGATTACATTAAACCATATACCGTGCAAAACCGTTTAGATGGCATTTACATTGGTATAGAAAAAAAATGGTGGCAATTTTGGTAGCTGATATAATTAAAACGCTGCTTTTTTACTAACAAGAAATAAACCCATAAACGTTAGTGCCCCATTTAATATCAGCATTTCAATTCCTATTTGATAATTACCAAACCAAATAGCACTATTGTATTGAATCAGGTAACAAATAGCTGGTGCTACCAAGCAAATAATGGGCGCTAATTTATCTGTAATGGTGCGTTTGGTTAACATGCCAAAAGCAAACAATCCCAACAATGGCCCATAGGTGTATCCAGCAATATCAAGTAAAATTCCAATAATAGATTTGTTATCAAGCCATTTAAAATAAAGCACAAATAGTAAGAAAATAAACGAGAATATAAGATGAACCGTAATACGAGTTTTACTTTGTTGGGCTTCGCTTAATTTCTTGTTGCGCTGCAATCCTAAAATATCTATACAAAAAGAAGAGGTTAATGCCGTAATGGCCCCATCGGCACTAGGAAATAATGCAGAAATTAAACCAATAATAAAAATAATGGCAATAAATGGTGGTAGGTATTGCAGCGCTATAGTTGGAAATAAATCATCTCCTTTTACAGAAAGACCTTTGTTTGCTGCATACAAGTATAATAGACCGCCTAATAATAAAAAGAGAAGATTAACCAGCACCATTACACTACTAAACGTAACCATGTTTTTTTGTGAATCGGCAAGGTTTTTAACACTTATATTTTTTTGCATCATTTCTTGATCAAGGCCTGTCATGCTTATTGTTATAAATGCACCTCCAATTATTTGTTTCAGGAAAAACTTCTTATCTAGTACATCCGTGTTAAACATTTCTGTATAACCTAGTTTATTAAGTTGAGAGATGGCTTCTGTAAAAGTTAAATTTAAATCACCCATGATGTAAAATACACACACCACCAATGCCAAAAGCATAAAAAAGGTTTGTAATGTATCTGTCCAAACAATTGTTTTTACACCGCCTTTAAAGGTGTATAACAATATCATGAGTAAAATAAAAAATGTTGTGGCAACAAATGGCACACCCAATGCATCAAGTATAAATAGTTGCATTACATTTATGACCAAATATAGCCTTAGTGTAGCACCAAGGGTGCGCGATACAATGAATAGCAATGCCCCAGTTTTATAACTATAGTTACCAAACCGATGATTTAAGTAATCATAAATACTGGTTAGGTTTAATTTATAATACAAGGGTAGAAGCATATAGGCAACTACAAAATACCCGATAAAGTAACCCAATACCACTTGGAAATACGCAAAATGATTGGCGCTAACAGTTCCTGGAACGCTAATAAATGTTACACCACTAAGTGAGGTGCCAATCATTCCAAAAGCCACCAACATCCAGTTGATGTTTTTAT
>CALPIR020000023.1 GCA_943323675.2 Chitinophaga pinensis
AAATAAATAACCTCACTGTATGCCAAGTCTTTGTAACCAATTTTAATCGACTCGGGAGAAATGCTCCCCTTGGGCATATTATTGTCGGGCGTGCATTGTGCACTTAATTGTAAACTAGCTGATGCAGTAAATAAGAAAAAAGTTATTTTGGCTAAAGTTTTCATATCACAATATTAATGATACCAAGATACTGTTTATTTAAATATAACCTACTTTTTTGCATCATAACTTTTGGTAGTGTTGCCAACTTATTTGCACAAAAAACAATTACAGGTAAGGCAATTGATGCCCTGTTAAATGAACCACTTGTTGGTGTTTCGGTGGTACAAAATAACAAAGGAATTGTTACCAATTTATCGGGAGATTTTACATTTAATATTGCTCCCAACGAAACCACTATAACCTTATTTTTTAGTTATTTAGGGTATCAAAGTAAAACCATTACTTGTGGTGTTGATACGCCTATTATTATTTACCTTACTCCTACTAAAAATCAACTAGACGAAGCTGTTGTAACAGGCAGCCGAAGTGTTGGCTCATTAAAACGTCAAACGGTTTCTATTGATGTAATAAAACCTTATTTAATTGAAAACAGGGTAACCACAAATTTGGAGCAGGTAATGAATCAATTACCCGGTGTTAATGTGGTAGATGGACAAATAAACATACGCAGTGGCAGCGGTTGGACATATGGTGCAGGTTCGCGCGTTTTGGTTTTGGTTGATGATGTACCAATGATTACGGGTGATGCAGGACAAGTGCAGTGGAAGTTTTTACCTACCGAAAACATCGGTAGTATTGAAGTTATTAAAGGGGCAAGTTCAGTAATGTATGGCTCTGGTTCATTAAATGGTATTGTAAACATACGCACTGCAACACCAACAACTAAAGGTAAGTTTAGCGCCAATGTATTTAGCGGATTTTACAGTAAACCCAAACGAGATAGTGCACAATGGTTTAATGGATTGCAAGCCTATAGCGGGGCTAATGCATTTTATGCCAAACGCTATAAACAGCTTGATTTTACTATTGGTTTAAATGCCCTTAATGATAATGGTTACAGGTTAGGTGAGTTTGATAAGCGATTAAGAACAACTTTAAAAACCAATTACCGTTTTAAAAACACACCTGCATTGCAAGCTGGTTTAGATGTTACAATAATGACCCAACAAAGTGCCAGTTTTTTATTGTGGGAGAGTTTTGATTATGGCTACGTTGCCTTAGACAGTGCTCAAACAAAAACCAAAGCCACCATTTTTAGCATCGATCCACATGTTGATTTTGTAAAAAGTAATTATAAAATCAGGTATCGTGGTAGGTTTTATGGTGTAGATAATAACATTGAAGAATCATCAGCGGGGGTTGATCAAGACAACAACAGCATAAACGCATACAATGAATTGGTTGGGCATTATTTCTTAAATAAAAAAAGGGGTACATTAGCCTTGGGCACAAGCAATAATTATACGTTAAGTAAAAGTCCTTTGTATGGTGGTAATAACATTACAGCAAACAATATTGCCGTTTTTACACAAACAGATTTAGCTTATAAAAAATGGAGCTTTAACGGAGGATTACGTTACGAATATTTTAGTATGAGTAACAATGTGGATGACCAGCTGATTGGTCGTTTGGGATTTGCATTTGAAGCAACCCGCACAACATTTTTACGCACCAGTTTGGGCCAAGGTTATCGCTACCCTACCATTGCCGAGCGCTACATAGAAACCTCTGTTGGATTGGTAAACATTTTCCCGAATCCAAACCTTAAACCGGAAAAAGGATATAGTGCCGAATTGGGCATAAAACAAGGTTTTGCACTTGGTGCGTTTAAAGGTTTTATTGATGCCGCTTACTTTTTTACCGAGTACGATAACATGGTAGAGTTTAATTTTGGCCAATGGAGAGCACAACCCTTTAACCCCAATAACTTTTTGAGCAACTTTGGTTTTACCAGTTTTAACATTGGTAAAGCGCGTATTAGTGGAATTGATGTTGGCGTAACATCAGGTATAAATACATCAGAAATGGAGTGGCTTTTTATGCTAGGTTACACCTACAGCAATCCGATTATGTTAGCACCCAATCAAGTTTTCGCCACAGACTCGTCAGCAAAAAAAAACCAATACACGTATAATTTTACAGTAACCGATAGTATTAATAACCCACTAAAATACCGTTACAACCACCTTGCAAAAATTGATATCCAAGTTAATTACCTTAAAAAAATCATGTTGGGATTTAGTTTAAGGTACAATAGTTACATGCAAAATATTGATCGGGTATTTGTTACAGCGCCCATTAACGTTGCCTCGCCAGGTATTGACAGGGGTAGATTATTAAACCCAAACGGAGATTGGGTATTTGATATGCGTGCTGGTTACACCCACAAAAAAGTAACAATAACCACAACGGTAAATAATGTTTTTAATACAGAAATTATGAGCCGACCCGCAGATTTAAGACCTACAAGATTGTTTATATTACAGTTGGGTTATAAATTTTAATTTAATTGTAAACCGAGTCATTCATTTATCATTTAGTACAATTATAAAATCCCATCACCCACAGCTATTTGGCCCTCTTTTAGGCAAATTACATTAGCCCCGAAATTAACACTATCTCCTACTTTCCTATATTTAGCTAGAGTTGCCAAGGGCTCTTTGCTCGTTTGCAACGTTTGTTGGTTAATGGTTGTTACCACGCACCTACCACAAGGTTTTGCCACCTTAAATTGTGTGGAGCCAATATTAAAAACTCCTAACTCATCTTCTTGATGAGGAGCTGCTCCATTAATTACCACATTGGGCCTAAACCTATCCATACCAATTGGTTTTGCCAATTTGGTATTTAATAAATTTAGAGACGATTCACTAATTACCAAAACCGGATAGCCATCGGCTAAACTTAACTGCTCGTTATTTTGGGCGTATTTAGGATTTACCAATCGGTTACTTTGCTGGTGCATGTATACCAATGTAACGGGTTGATTTAGTTGCTCACTAAACCATTGATTGTATTTTTCATCAGCTGTAATTGCCTCAAAAGTATCATCCCAAACAGTAACTTGTTGGGTTGTTCCTGTTAAGTAAAAGGGTATTTCAATGGTCTTGTTTTCACAACTTACCACAAAGCCATTATCAGCTAAACTCAATTTAAACAAAGCCATTTTGTGCAGGGTTCGTTGTGTTAAAAACACACCATGCTCATCAACCAACATAAACCGCCTATCGTATTGTAAGCCACGCTGAGTAACCAACGATTGTTTAATTTCGATACCACCCAGCGATTTTATAGGGTAAATAAATAGTTGGGTAACCTGCATGTTTCAAAACAACGGTATAAAAAGCAAGTTTCAAAATATGATTACCAACGCTCGCTATTATTTAAAACAGAAATACATTTTACTAATTATACCTTTTGTAACTAATTATTAAAGCGATTAAGTAGTTAAGCTGTTTACTCTCGTGCACACCAATTGTTTGTTGTTTATAACTAGCATACTGTTTGTAAAGTGTGTTAAATAACTTGCGTGCTTTAATACTAAAACATGCGCGTACATTTTATATCAATAGGCGGAGCGGTGATGCATAACCTTGCTTTAGCTTTACATAATAAAGGTTTTAAAGTTACAGGAAGTGATGACGAAATTTATGAACCCGCCAAAAGCAGGTTAGAAAAAGCAGGTATTTTACCACCGCAAATTGGTTGGAATACTGAAAATATCACCCCAAATTTAGATGCCATAGTACTGGGAATGCATGCACGCAAAGACAATCCCGAATTGATTAAGGCACAAGAATTAGGTTTAAAGATATACTCTTTCCCTGAGTATATGTACGAACAAACAAAAGATAAAAAACGCATTGTTGTAGGTGGTAGCCATGGCAAAACCAGTACAACGGCCATGATATTGTTTGTACTTAAGTATTACAATATTGATTTTGATTATTTAGTAGGCAGTTTAATTGATGGTTTTGAAACCATGGTAGACATTAGCGAAACCAGTAAACTAGCTGTTTTTGAAGGTGATGAATACTTAAACTCAGCAATAGATCCAAGACCTAAATTTCATTTTTACCATACAGAAATTGGAATAATAACAGGTATTGCATGGGATCATATTAACGTGTTTCCTACCTATGAAAACTATGTTGAGCAATTTGAAATTTTTATAAAAGGCTTGCCTAAACATGGTGCACTAATTTATTGTGCTGATGATAATGAAGTAAAACGAGTAAGTGAAAACACCCCTTGCCAAGCCAGACTGATACCCTACACCACGCCTCAAAATAAAGTGGTTGACGGGGTAACTTATTTGATGTTAAACGGCAAAGAAATACAGTTAAAAGTATTTGGTAACCACAACTTGCAAAACATGATGGCAGCTAAATTTGCTTGTGTAGAGGCGGGTGTAACTGAAGAGCAGTTTTACGAGGCCATTCAACATTTTAAGGGAACAGCAAAACGTTTAGAAACCATAAAAGAAACAGATACCTCGGTAATTTATAGAGATTTTGCACACGCACCAAGTAAACTTAAAGCAACTGTTAATGCCGTTAAAAACCTTTACCCACAACGTAAGTTAATTGCAGCATACGAGTTGCACACCTACAGTAGCTTAAACAAAGCATTTTTACCGCATTACAGCCAATGTATGGATGAGGCTGATATTAGTGTGGTTTTGTTTAGCAAGCACGCCTTAGAAATGAAGAAAATGCCTATGCTTGATGAAGCTGAAGTAGCCCAAGGATTTGGAGGGGATGTAAAAGTTTTTACCGATAAAAATGAATTGCGGAAATTCATTGAAAGCCATTACACAGGAAATGAAAACTTGTTACTAATGAGCAGTGGAACTTTTGATGGCATGGATATGCAATTTTAGTAGTTAAGTTATTCAGGTGGATGATGCCTTCGGCTTCGGTTGTAGGTTGTCAATTTTATGTAATGTTTTGCGCCTTAATGTGCTATTTATATGCTGATAACAAACGATTTATATTAATTATCACATGTAAATAGCAAGTAATTTTATAAATTCTCGTCTAATTATTAAACGTATTAGTTATTCCATTTAAATGAGATTTGCTTTTGCTGTACTTATATTATTGTTTAACAATGTAATTATTGTTTGGGCGCAGCAAGCACAAATTTCTTTTATACCCAAATGGCAAAATCAAGTATTGGAGCTAGGCAAATATTATCCAATTGCAAACATCGACAGCATTAAAGTTGATGCAGTTAAATTCTACATCACCGATATCAGCTTATGGAATCAAGGGAAACAAGTTTACGTAGACCCTACTAAATACCATCTAATAGATTTAGAATTAAATAACAAAGTATCATTAAACCTCCCGTCAAAACTAACTTATGATACGATTCAGTTTCTGATAGGTACAGATAGCGCAGCCAACTCATCGGGGGCAATGGCTGGAGATTTAGATGCGATGTATGGTATGTATTGGGCTTGGCAAAGTGGTTATATTAATGTTAAAATAGAAGGATCAAGTTCAGTTTGTAAAACTCGAAAAAATGCCTTTCAATACCATTTGGGAGGATTCTTAAGTCCTAATCAAACCATACAACAACTAGCATTTGCAACCACTAGTAACAGTATTAATGTAGCTATTTTAATTGATAGCATGCTGCAACCTCAATCCTTAATGATTAATCCTGAGGTGATGTCGCCAAGTGCACAAGCAGTAAAACAGATGCAACAGTTTAAACAATCTTTTCAATTGGTAAGATGAAAAAACAAGTTGCTGTTACATTAGGATTAGTTGCAATTATTGCATTGTTTGCTTTTACAGCCAAAGTAGACTTTTCATACCCTAAACATTTTCCTAAGCCAATTTATAATTTCAAAAACAACACATTAACAGAGCCTAAAATTCTTTTAGGCAAAGCATTGTTTTATGATCCGCTGCTATCAAAAGATGGAAGCATTTCGTGCGCCTCTTGCCACAGCTCCTACAATGCCTTTGCACATACTGACCACGAACTAAGCCATGGAATAAACGACCAAATAGGATTTAGAAATGCACCAGCATTATTTAACTTAGCTTGGCAACAAAATTTTATGTGGGATGGTGCAATCAATCACCTCGATATGCAAGCGCTTGCTCCAATTACTCACCCTAAAGAAATGGGAGAAAATTTAATTGATGTGGTAATAAAATTGCAGGCATCTCCGCTATACAAAACACTTTTTAAACAAGCATTTAAGGATACAATTATTACAGGCGAACGATTACTAAAAGCCATGTCGCAATTTGAGCTAACCCTTGTATCTGCTAACAGTAAATATGATAAGGTAATGAAAAAGCAAACTGTTTTTACTGAACAAGAACAAAGTGGCTACACCTTATTTAAACAACATTGTAACAGTTGCCATGCTGAGCCTTTGTTCTCTAATTACGCGTTTGCCAATAATGGATTGCCTGTTGATTCTACCTTAAATGATTATGGCAAAATGAACATCACCCAAAAAAGTGAAGACAGTTTAATGTTTAAGATTCCAACTTTACGCAACTTAAGCTATACGTTTCCTTACATGCATGATGGCCGTTTTAAAAAGCTACACGAAGTACTTCAACATTACACAAAAGGTGTTAAACAGAGTGTTACTTTATCCCATCAGTTAAAAAATAACATCAACTTAACTTCTAACCAAAAAATAGATTTACTATCCTTTATACTTACCTTAAACGATTCGGCATTTGTGTTTAATCCAAATCATAAATATCCACACCAAGTACTTAGTATCATTCCAAGCAAAAAACCAAACAATAAACTATAACAATGAAAAAACAATTCCTTTATGCAGTTGCATTGCTGTGTGTTACACAATTGCAAGCACAAAGTCCGGCAATTACAACGTGGCTTCAAAACAACACTCAAACAGGTACGTATTACATTAGTGGCAATTCAACTAAAGTGAACAATAACATTTTGGTAAACTGCCAAAAAGTGGAATACAGTGCAAATAGTGTTTATGTTACTACCGCTGGTATACCAGCATATCCAACAGGCCCATTTTTAGATAATAACCCCTCACAAGCTTCTAATCAATCGGCAATTTTCAAGTTTCCCTTATCACCATCTAAAAACAATGGCACTCCTACCAACACAAGCGGTGGAAACATTGGCGTTTTTATTAATGGAGTGGCTTTGTTTGATTACCGCGATGGTGTGGCTTGGAATACCACAACCAACTCACTTTGCGGTGGACCAGGCAGAACACCTTGTCCTGGTGGCCCAATGACTACACAAGCATGGAACCGTGATGCCATATTAGCAGAGAAACCTGGATTTGATTGTGCTAAAGGTCATCCAGCTAACGGCAATTACCACCATCACCAAAATCCATCAGCTTTTAAACTTGATTTAAATGTAATTTCAACTATCTGTAATTTATATGATGCAGATGGTTTATACATTATTGATAGCGCAAAGCATTCGCCATTAATTGGTTTTGCTTATGATGGCTTTCCAATATATGGTGCATATGGTTTTAAAAATACGGATGGCACGGGTGGCATTACACGCATAAAATCAGGATTCCAATTGCGTAATATTACTACACGTACATTGCATGCAAATGGAACAGACGTAAGTGATGGGCCAGTTATTAGTGCTACCTATCCTTTAGGTTATTTTAGAGAAGACTATGAATTTATTGCACATACGAATGAAGCTGATTATTTAGATGAGCATAATGGTCGTTTTTGTATAACACCCGAATATCCAAACGGTACTTATGCTTACTTTGCAACAGTTGATAAAGATTGGAATTCTGCCTATCCGTATGTAGTTGGACCAACATATTATGGTGTTTTTGATATTAGAAAAGTAACATCAGTAACTGAAACAACTACTGTTTACAGCCCGGCAACAGGGTTAAGCAACAACGAGTTTAAGCAGTTAGGCTTTAAGGCATTTCCTAATCCATCAAACGATATTATAGCTATACAAGTTGGCGCTTTGGTTAAGGATGATTTAACTGTAGAGTTATTTGACTTAACTGGAAAATTGGTTGCAAAAACTCAAATAAATAAAGGCAGTACAATTGCTTATTTTGATGCGCAATCATTATATAATGGCACATACATGGTATTAATTAGCAATGGTGAAAACCATTTCACACAGAAGGTAGTGATAAATAAAAACTAGTACACTAATTATTGTTAAAATATAAAAGCCCCAACATACTAGTATGTTGGGGCTTTTGCTTTGTTATTCAAATAAATTAACCAGGTATGCGTGCTAAGTATTTTTCCAAATCTTTAATTTGACTAACCACTTGCTCGTTTTTAGGTTTACATTTTTTTGCTCTTCTAAAAAACTCTTTTGCTGCTCTAAAGTCACGCTTATTCATATAAACTTGCACCATTCCTAAGTGTGCCATAGCTTCGCTTTCTTTATCAGGAATACCTTTTGATAATGCAGCTTTTAAATACTGCTCGGCCTCTTTAAAGTTGCTTTTTTGAAGTGCCATCATACCCAATTGCATTTTGTTAGCACCTTCTGTATCTGCTAATGTACTGCCAATTGAAGCACTCTTTTTTAGATGTTGTTCAGCACTATCGAAGTCTTTGTTCATCATGGCAATATTGCCTTTAAGCGTGTAAAAAGTACTGCGTATAGGTTTAAACAATAATGCAGGAAACCATACCGTATTGATGATGCGTTCTACTTCCTCCATATCACCATTTTCCATTGGCTCTTGCACCAAACGCAATGGACCAATAAAAAAATGAGTAAATACCGCAATAAACGATAAGGTGTAAAATATTATGGCAGCCCAAATATCACCCAAACCACCAAACTGTAGCGCTAAACCAATTACCAATGAAGCAACTCCAGCCCAAAGACGATATTTAATAAGAAGATTATAAAATTTCATATTGTATTTTTTATCGCTGCAAATGTATTAAAACCTGCACAAACTCAACACAAAAAAGAAAAGGCGTTACCAATTACACTCTAATAAACAAACATCAATAAACTACCTACTGTTTATCAATCATTTACCCTTGGGTAAATAACGCCTTACATTATCTATTGAATACACTCTTAAAGGTTGTAACGATAAACCTCTTCCATGGCGTCTTTAGGACCACCATATGTGCAAAGTTCTTTTATCAAACCATCGGCCATTCCGTAAACCCAACCGTGTAATTGTAATTCACGGTTTTTCCATGCTTGCTGTACAATAGTAGTTTTAGCTAAGTTTTTGGTTTGTTCAATTACATTTAACTCTGTTAAACGAATCGCCCTATCTTGAAGTGCAGGTAATTTATTCAACTCTTCATCATGTTTGGTGTACACGTCTTTAATATTGCACAACCAATTATCAACGAAACCATGCAAATCGTTACTCATTGAGGCCAATACACCACCACAACCGTAATGTCCGCATACAATGATATGCTTAACGTGTAAGTAATTTACAGCATACTCTAAAACACTAAGTAAGTTCATATCTGTATGAACCACTAAGTTTGCTACATTTCTGTGAACAAAAATTTCACCACTACTTGTATTGGTTACTTCGTTGGCAGGCACGCGGCTGTCGCTACATCCAATCCATAAATAATCAGGACTTTGTCCTTTTGCCAAGTTTGAAAAAAAATCAGGGTCTTCAGCTATTTTTTTAGCAACAAATTTCTTGTTGCCATCTATAAGTTTATTATAAGATTTTTCCATATTTATTAGTGTGCACCAAATCGGTACACGTCTTTTATTTTTATAAGTTCTAGTTTAATATTTTTGAATTTGGCAGTGTCTTTAAAATCATTGATTACTTCAAGTACATCATAATCAATATACCTAGACCTTGAGCCATCAATAATTACATGGGAATACGCTGGTAAATCCTCAAGTTTTTGAATGATACTGGCTTTGTTTAAAAACGAAACCTCTTCAGAAAGTACAATGTGAATCGGCTCGTTATTCTTGCGTGTTTTAATGTTGTATGTGTAGGTGTTTTGCATGTTATTTTTCAATACATAAAATACCCCTACAGCCAAGCCTATTGAAATACCAATTAATAAATCGGTAAACACAATGGCCAATATGGTAACAATAAAAGGAATAAATTGGTTGGTTCCTACATTTAACATGCTTTTATATAGACTAACTTTGGTGAGTTTATATCCAGTTACCAATAGTATGGCAGCAAGCGAAGCGTAAGGAATTAAATTAATTACATTAGGAATAAAAATTGCTGAAATCAACAAAAGTAAACCGTGCATTACAGACGACATTTTACTTTGCGCACCTGCATTTACATTCGCTGCGCCACGCACAATAACCGCAGTTAATGGTAATCCCCCGATTAAACCAGACACCATATTACCTATACCCTGTGCTTTTAACTCTTGGTTTGAAGGTGTATCGCGTTTATATGGATCTATTTTATCAATAGCTTCAATACTTAATAAGGTTTCTATACTTGCTATAATTGCTAAAGTAAATGCAGCCTTATAAACCGATATCTGATTTAAATAAGAAAAATCGGGTAAAGTAAAAAAAGTGATGAACTCTCCTACTGAGTTTGCAAAAGGCACCGTTACTAAGTGTTCGTTTCGAAGGGTAAATATTTGATGAGTGGTTTCAAAAAACATATTTAATCCTATACCTACAGTCACTACTACCAATGGGGCAGGTACAATACCCAATTTAGTTGATTTAAGTTTATCCCAATTAATTAGTATAATCAATGAAACGATACTAATTATAACTGCACCTAAATTGGTTTTGTTTAATGCACTAATTAATGCTGTAAAAGAGTTTTCCGAATCAGATTGGATAAAATTAAAATCGCCATTGTAATCCGCATCATAACCTAAAGCATGCGGAATTTGCTTCATAATTAAAATAATTCCAATAGCTGCTAGCATCCCTTTAATAACGCTTGATGGGAAATACTTACCAATGGTTCCTGCTTTTGCAAAACCTAGTATTATTTGTAAAGCACCTGCCAAAACCACGGCTAACAAAAAGCCTTTGTATGATCCAATTTCTGTTATGGCATTTAATACAATAACTGTTAAGCCCGCTGCTGGACCGCTTACGGCTAATTGGCTTCCACTAAATATTGCAACCACTAAGCCACCTACAATTCCTGCAATTAATCCAGAAAACAAGGGTGCCCCAGAGGCTAGTGCTATACCTAAGCAAAGCGGTAAAGCAACTAAAAAAACCACTAATCCAGAGGGAAAATCCTGTCTTATGGTTGCAAAACTTAGCCCACCTAATGGGGGTTTAGTTTTATTAATCATAATAAATTTCTTGTTTTAAATACCTGTTCTTGCTTGAACGCACGAACATAAAAATGTAATGCTATAGATTAATTAAATTAGCACACATTCGGGAGGTGGATTGGGTACTCCTCTTAAAGTAACTATTTGATAGTTGTTATCTTTACTATTAAATTTTTCGTTACAAACTATTGGATGTTGTAATGATGTTGAAAAAGCTAGAAAAAGGGTATCTTCTTCTATACCAGAATTTGATTCATCTTCTGTTTCATTTTCCTCTGCCGGACGCTCTTCTTCTGCTATACTTATGCCATTGGCTAAGCAGTTTTTTAGTAATGCTTCAAATGTAATTATATCAGATCCTGTATTTTTTATTTGGGCACAAATAGACTTATCCTTTTTTGACGCAGGCATACTCCTGCCATAGCCAGGAAAGGCTATCACTATGCAGAAAAGCAAAAACAAACAAATAGATACAAGTCTTTTACCCATAAAAGTAGCCGCAAGCTAATTAAAATAACTTACAGCATATATTATTTAAAAATTATCCTTTAAAAATTTTATAACTAGCTACACCCCATTTGTGTAAACGATAAGCGATAGAAGTATGCAATACACCAAGGCCGTAAATACTGCTTCTTTTAAAGTTAATGCTAGATGCTTCTGGGAAATATTTAGTAGGGCAAGTCACCTCGCCAATTTCAAAACCTTCGTTAAAAATTTGTGCTATCATTTGGTTATCAAACACAAAATCATCACTACACAATTCGTAATTCACTTTTTGTAATACTTCTTTTCCAAATGCTCGGTAACCTGTGTGGTATTCTGATAGCTTTTGGCGCATCATAATGTTTTGAAACAAGGTTAACATGCGATTAAATATATACTTATACATCGGCATACCACCTTTTAACGCGCCCATACCAAGTATACGCGATCCAAAAACAACCGGATATACATCATAAGCTATTATACCTGCCATGGCATGAATTAACATGGGAGTATATTGATAATCGGGATGTAGCATAATGACTATATCAGCGTTAATTTCTTTCGCTTTATTATAACATGTTTTTTGATTTCCACCATAGCCTTTATTTTGCTGGTGTTTAATAACATGCTTAATTCCAATTTCTTTACCTAATTCACTTGTATTGTCTTTACTCGCATCATCAACCAAAATTACATCATCAACAATATCAAATGGAATTTCATTATAAGTTTTAGCTAAGGTTTGAGCTGCGTTGTATGCAGGCAATACCACTACTATTTTTTTGTTATTAAGCATTTAATTGAAATATTGGCAAATATGCAGTTACGCATTCAAAAAGCCAAACATAAAGGTTGCCTATTCATATCTTAAGGCCTCAATAGGATCTAATTTTGATGCTTTAACCGCAGGGTAATAACCAGAAATTACACCCACTATTACACAAATAAATAAACCTAAAGCCATCCACAACCAAGGTATAATAAAGCCACCACCCATCAATAAGCTCACTGCATTACCTATGGTTATGCCTAGCAAAACACCGCCAATTCCGCCTATTTGACAAATTAAAATAGCTTCGAACAAAAACTGCCTGCGTATAGTGGCATTGTTGGCTCCTATAGCCTTTCTTACGCCAATTTCTCGGGTGCGTTCAGTAACCGACACCAACATAATATTCATCAATCCAACGGCTGCGCCTAATAATGTAATAAAGGCTATAGCACTTGCAGCAATGGTAACATAACTAATAGCCCCCATAGATTGTTGGGCTAAATTATCACTTTTAATAATTTCAAAATTATCTGGTGCATAAACGGCCAGTTGCCTTATTCGCCTAAATAAAGCGGTTGCTTCATCAACGCCTAATTCAAGTTGTTTTAAATCGTTTACCATTACAGTAATTACAAAACTGGTATTGGGTTTACTAAAAGTTTGAATGGCATTTTTAAGAGGCACAATAGCAATCCTGTCTCCGCCAAAACCCATGGCACTACCCTTTTCGTTCAAGGTTCCTATTACCCTATATTTTGCTCCTCCAATAAAAACACTTTCGCCAATTGGGTCTTTAATTTTGAATAGTTTTTTACGCAGCTCTTTACCTAAAATCACCACATTTTGGGCACTTTCATTTTCTTTATTATTAAAGTTTCGCCCCTCCATCAGGCTGTAACCACTTACTGCCAAATAATTCTCATCTCCGCCCATTACCATAATGTTTGGGTCCGTTTTTATGCCATCGTGCTTCACTGTACTGGCAAAACTTGCATTCACACTTAATGAGGTGGTTGCAGGGAAATTAAATTGTTGGGCAAACGATTCTGCTTCAAATAAAGTAATACTTCTATAACGTTTGGGTTGTTTCCCTCCGCCTCCAAAATGAATATTATCGCCACGGTTTTTAATGTTAAAACTATTGGCCCCCATGCTTGCAAAGTTTTGGTTTAAGGCCGATTTAATTCCATCTATAGCGGTTAAAATCCCCACCAATGCCATAATGCCAATTGATATAATTAGCGCGGTGATAACAGCCCGAAGTTTATTTCCTGCTATGCTTTGTAATGATATACGTAGAACATCGGTGGTGCGCATTTATTTACTTTTTTTTTGATTGAATAAAATTAGGTGACTATAACACTTAACTGCAATTTAGCAATTGAATGCCAAATAAAAGCACGGTAATTCTAATCTCTACTGGTTATTAATTTTAATGGGGTTGAAATGTAACCTTTACCTTTAGCCTTAACAACCCTAGTAATCGCCAATAGCATACTAATCAAACCTTTCTTTCCAATATGAAGCAGTATCGTTTTGCCCAATGGATGCAAAACAAATTATTGTAAAACATATTTAGGTGCAAGTTTTCAATGAGATGTTGTCTGCATTATTTGGCTAGCTCAACGAAGGTAAACCCTTTTCTATTGCCATCCTCAACATAATCTATTTGCATACCTGCAAAAAAGAAAACCTCTCCTGGGCTGTAAATTACATCTATACCTTGTATGTTGGTTAGTTTATCCTTATCCGTTTTTTCATCAAACCCAATTAATAACCGTTTGTTGGTTTCGTTTTTTTGACGAATACCCACACGTAAAAAATTATTAGCAGGTATTTGAAGTGTTTGCTGGTATTTTTCTATAGCTTGAATAGCCAAAGTTGTAAAATGTATGATTTCCATGTGCGATGCAAATAAACAAAAATCAGTCAGCTTATTTGTTGATTTTAGTAAGTAGTTTGATGTATGCTTCTAATGTTAACTAATGGTAGATAACAATTACTTCGTTTATTTTTATTTGCCAAAAAAAGTAGACACTTTTACCACAAACTTTTAAACTATGGCAAAGATTTTAATTATAGATGACGAGAAGGCTATTCGTGTAACACTGAAAGAGATTTTAGAATACGAAGGCTATATTGTTGATGAGGCTGCCGATGGCGCCACTGGTTTAGAGAAGATAGAGAACGAAGATTATGCTGCCGTTTTATGCGATGTTAAAATGCCTAAAATGGATGGTCTTGAGGTTTTAACCAAAGCACATGAGATTGATGATGATATTCCTTTCGTAATGATATCTGGCCATGGTACTATTGAAACAGCCGTGGAAGCAACCAAAAAAGGTGCTTACGATTTCATCTCAAAACCACCTGATTTAAACCGTTTATTAATTACCCTGCGCAATGCCATCGACCGAAAAAGTATGGTGGTTGAAAACAAGGTATTAAAACGTAAGGTTGGTAAAACACGCGAAATTATTGGTGATAGCCCAGCTATCATGAATATTATTGAAACCATTGATAAAGTTGCACCTACCGATGCGCGTGTATTAATTACAGGCGAAAACGGAACAGGTAAGGAATTGGTAGCACGCTGGATCCATGAAAAAAGCAACCGTGCAAAAAACACCTTAATAGAAGTAAACTGTGCCGCTATTCCAACCGAATTAATTGAGAGTGAATTATTTGGTCATGAAAAAGGTGCATTTACATCTGCTTTAAAACAACGCATTGGCAAGTTTGAACAAGCGCATGAGGGCACTTTGTTTTTGGATGAAATTGGCGACATGAGCCTAAGTGCACAAGCCAAGGTATTACGTGCATTGCAAGAAAATAAAATTACACGCGTAGGTGGCGAAATGGATATTGAAGTAAATGTACGGGTAATTGCTGCAACCAATAAAGACTTGCTAAAAGAGATTGAAAAAGGCAATTTCCGAATGGATTTGTACCACCGTTTAAGTGTTATTTTAATACACGTACCTAGCCTTAACGAGCGCAAAGACGACATACCATTGCTAGCCGAAAAGTTTGTGAAAGAAGTTTGCGAAGACAGCGGTGTGCCTAAAAAGATGTTTACTCCAAATGCGCTAAACGAGTTGAAAAAAATGAATTGGAGTGGTAACATTCGTGAATTGCGCAACTTGGTTGAACGTTTAATTATATTAAGCGGACAACGCATAACAGAAGAAGATGTGGTTAAATATGCAAGCCCAAGCCACAGCCAAAGCAACGAGAAAAGTGTGTTCGAAAAATTCTCGACCCTACAAGATTTTAAAGACCATGTAGAGAAGATTTTTATTGAAGAAAAACTTAAAAAGAACGGCTGGAATGTGGCTAAAACTGCACAAGAAATTGACATTCAACGTAGCCACTTGTACAACAAAATTGAAAAATACAGCCTACGCAGAGGCGAGGTTAGTGAAATAAATTTGTAATACATTTGCAAAACCCTAACGGCAGCAATAAGCTCCGTTAGGGCTTTATATTATGGTTGGAGCCAACATACAAGCCGCAATTTCTCATTTACAACAAGGCCACTTGGTTGCCATACCTACCGAAACCGTTTATGGTTTAGCAGCCAATGCTTTTAATCCCGAGGCTGTTGCACAAATATTTGCAGTCAAAAATCGTCCTGCATTTAACCCCCTTATTATTCATACCAACAACCTAAGTCGTTTGCAAGAATGGGGATTAAACTTGCCCGAAAAAATGTTGCAATTGGCTGCTCATTTTTCTCCAGGGCCATTAACTTATGTTATTCCTAAAAGTGATGTTATTCCTGATATTGTTACCGCAGGCACCCAAGCAGTAGCAGTGCGTATTCCAAACCATCCATTAACTTTAGATTTATTAAGTAAACTAGATTTCCCGTTGGCGGCTCCAAGTGCTAACCCAAGTGGATATGTAAGTCCAACAACAGCACAACACGTTAACCAACAATTAGGGCATGTTATTCCTTATATTTTAGATGGTGGTGCATGTGAGGTTGGATTAGAGTCAACCATCATCAGCTTTTTAGATCATACGCCTACCCTGCTTCGCCATGGTGGAGTTACCTTGGAGCAGATTGAACAAGTAATTGGGAAAATAATTGATAAACCAGGACAATCTGGTGATGATATACTAACCGACAATCCAGTTGCACCTGGTCAGTTGGCTAAGCATTATGCAACAAAACACCTACTTATACATGATGATCCTGCATTGCATTTTAACAAATTTAACCCATTAAAAACAGCCGTAATTTCTTTTAAAACAATTTATACGCAAGTACCTCCTCAATTTCAGTTTATATTATCTAGTAAAGGAAATTTGGCGGAGGCTGCGCAAAAACTTTTTGCCGTAATGCGCTTGGTTGATACCATGGAGGTAGACGTTATTCTTGCAGAAAAGTTCCCCGATGAGGGTTTGGGTAAAGCCATAAACGATAGGCTGAAGCGAGCAAGTGTTATATAATTAAATTAATTGGGTGTGTAACCTGCTGGCCACTCAACTACCCTTATTTTTACTTTTAATAATCCTGCACCTTTAGTTAAACCTAACTGTCTGGCTGCTTCATAGCTTAAATCAATAATACGTTTGCGGCTATATGGGCCACGATCGTTAACCCTAACCACAAGCCATTTACCTGTTTTGGCATTGGCCACCCTAACCAATGTGCCAAATGGTAAAGTACGGTGTGCTGCTGTTAATTTTCTGCCACTATATCGCTCAC
>CALPIR020000024.1 GCA_943323675.2 Chitinophaga pinensis
GTACCACGCGACTTGTGCTGGGGGTTTATGGATTATGATTTTATTAATCATCGTTTTTTTTTAGGATTTAGGCGCGACCAAGGATCTCAATGCGATTATAACATGTGGGGAAAAAGAAAGCATGTAGATCAATCTACACTCATGATAGATTTAAATGGTGATGGGATTAAAGATTTAGTTTTTGGTGATTCGGAGCATAAAAGTTTTGTTTCTCTTATCAATGGGCGTTTGCAAAACAGCCGTCAGATTGACTCTATCATATCTCAGGATACTTTGTTTTTATCTAGTAACAATACAAGAAAAAATTTCATAGAATATCCGGCTGCCTATTATGTGGATGTGAACGCAGATGGAAAGAAGGAACTTTTGGTTACCACCAATAAAAATTTCGCATCAAAATCGGTAAATAATATTTGGGTGCATGATGCCACACGTGTAAATAGTAACTTACAATTTACCGCTACTAATGGTAATGATTTTTTATATAAAGATATGTTAGACCATGGTTTACGGTCAGTACCAGTTTTTGTGGATATTGATAATGATGGAGATAAGGATTTGGTGGTAGCAACTAGTGGAGTCTTGGAGCAAACTGGGAATAATAACGATAGGTTGTATTTATATTTGAATATTACAGATTCTGTAAAACCTGTATTTAAGTTGTTAGATTCCAATTTCATTCTTTCTTCACTTACTGGTCAGGGATTTTTTTCTGCGCACCCCACATTTGGAGATTTAAATGGAGATGGTAAACCTGATTTATTGATTGGTGAGGGTAATGGCAATATTGCTTATTTTATTAATAATAGTAATGGTTCTCAATATAATTTTACACTAAATAATCGCACTGCGTTTAACTTAACAATTGCCACTTATTGTACGCCACAATTAATTGACTTGGATAAAGATGGATTACTAGATATTGTTAGTGGAGAAAGAAATGGGACAGTTAAATTTTATAAAAACATAGGCAACAAACAAGTGCCATCTTTTTCGAATACACCTACCATAGATAGTTTAGGTAAGGTCCATTCTAAGGATGTTTATAAACCTTTAGGATCTCCACAAATGTTAGAGTTGGTTGGATATAGTGCACCTCATATTGTTGATTTAAATAATGATGGTATTTATGAAATGCTATTAGGGTCAAATAATGGAAGAGTTGATTTATATACGCATATTTATGCTAATTCAGATAGCGTAGCTATAAAACAAAATAATGTGTATGTTGATTTTAGCTTAGATGCTAATGCAGGATATAACAAAAAATTTGGTATGCGCAGTACTGCAGCAACAGCATATTTAAATGGAGATTCGCTTGAGGATATTATAATTGGCAATATCTCTGGTGGACTAGTTTTTATGGGTTCGGAGGTCTCTCTAGTTAATAGTACAAAGGAGTTGTTTATTGATAATAATGCTTTTGTGCTTTATCCAAATCCTGCCGAAAGTTCAGTAAGTTTAATGTTAAACAGAACTTCATTGTCGGATATTAACTATTTCATTTATGACATGTCGGGTAAAAAAATAATGGAAGGAACGTTAGATAAAAATCAAACGAACACTTCCATTAATGTGGGTGTTTTAAACTCGGGATTGTATTTAGTTCAGCTAACTACCAACCAGTGGCAATCAACCCAACGATTAATGATATCTCATTAATTAAATAAGGGTCGTTATTTTGTTGCCCTTGTTCTTTTTGCATTCATTGCTTTTAAGTCCCTGGCAGTAAGCTTACATCTATCTGGTGCATCTTCTGCTAAGTATACCAATTCGCCTGTTGTTGAAGTTACAATTTTATTGCACCTGTTTTCATCTTTACTGTAAAAGAAGATAATCTTATCCGCTCGGTTCATGATGGCATTATAAGTTTCATCAACCTCAACGTCTTCAACTTCGCCTCCCCATAAGGTGGCGGCATCTTCCTTACCTTTTAATTCTAGTGAGCGCAGGGGTAACATTAATGTTTGTTCAAGTAAACTTGAATTTAATGGAGCATTATTTGCCATGTAATTTGTGCTAATTCCTTTATCGCCATCAGCCTCTATTGCGTTAGTTAAATAATTATTTAACATTTGAACAGCTCTTGTTAATTCAGGTTTCCAATCGTTTGTATCAATAAAGTTGCTGCAAAATGCACCTGCAACTAAGTCTATTTCAAGTGCTTTTTTCTTGAATTTACCACCAGTTGTAATAAGCAATCCATTAAAATCAAATTCACAAGTACCTAATTTCGCTTTTATTTTTGTTCCTTTACTTTTACTAAAGTACAGATAGCTATATTCAGGTTTGTTGTATGGTTTCATTGCTGAATCGTATTCAAACAAAAAACCGCCATTAAAGGTCCAATATTTCTCAACGGCCTCAACAATCGATGCATTGTAGGCGCTATCAGGAGATAACACAACAACTAATCGGGTATCTTTAAACTTTTCGATATCCTCTTTCTTTTTTTTGAATCCAACTTGAGCAAACGCTGCGGTAATTGACATAAAAGTGAGTCCTAACAAAGCTATTTTTTTCATAATGTAATGCGTTACGTTTTTCTTCAACCAAATAAAACAAAAAAGCAGCTCAAAACCGAGCTGCTTTTAAAATAATATCAATTTAATACGATTTACATGGCATTTTCTAACCCGTATTGCCTGGCGTAGTCATTTAATTGCTCTCTTAATTGCCTGCGTGCCACAAAAATTCTTGTTTTGACAGTACCTATGGGTATATGCAATATTTCGGCAATTTCATGGTATTTAAATCCACGTGTATTCATGGTAAAAGGTTTTTTTAAGCTATCTGGTAAGCCATCTATAGCTTGCTCTATATCTTTTAACATGAACTTTTTTTCTGCTTCGTTTTTTACAAGTGGCGACACCGAGTCTAAGTAATAATCATTATCAGTTTGGTCAATAAACGTATTGCGCTTCACCATTCTGCGGTAATTATTTATAAAAGTGTTCTTCATGATGGTATACAACCAACCTTTTAAGTTAGTTCCATCTATAAACTTATCCCTATATGTTATTGCCTTTAACATGGTATCTTGGACTAAATCGTTGGTATCTTCAACGTTTTTTGTCAACTGATAAGCATAGTGGCGTAATGATTGCGTTTCACGTTGCACTGTTTTTTTAAAGTCTATACTAGTCATCTTGTTTATGTTTATTCGGTAATTGTTAAACAAATGTATGGTCGTTTTTTGCTTAATGCAAGTGTTTTGTTTATCTTTTTACTTAAAACGTTAAACAATTTATATTTACTTGGTAATCAGTTATATTTTTTTATATTAAGTGGTTTATTGCCTGATTTAAGACCTTTTTAGTTTAAATAAAAGCTTAAATTAACAGATAGTTATACTTTTTAAAACAAAAAAACTTTGTTTAAGGTTTATGTATTATAATTAAACATTGAATGTTAGTGCAATTTTGTTTAATATAGGCTGTACCTTTGTAACTCAATAAGCATAAATGGAAATATCAGTATCTCGCAAAGCTCATTTCAATGCAGCGCATCGTTTACATCTATCACATTGGAGTGATGAGCAAAATAAACAATACTTTGGAACGTGCAATAACCCAAACTATCATGGGCACAATTATAATCTAATTGTAACAGTATCTGGAGAACTCAACGAGGAAACGGGATATCTAATAGATATGAAAGATTTGAGTAAGATTATAGAGTCTGAGATAGAGGACAGATTTGATCACAAAAATCTAAATTTAGATACAGTAGAATTTAAAAATTTGAATCCAACTGCAGAAAATATTGCTGTAGTTATCTGGAGACTTTTACGGGCTAAAGTAGCCTCTGAATTAAAAATTAAAGTTACATTATATGAAACCGAAAGAAACTTTGTTGAATACACAGGGAAATAACGAGCACCACGATCATGTTGGAGATGCTCATGCATCATTTTCTTTGGAAACCCCAATCAGAGCAGATGCCTTTGAGTTGGATGATGAACTCAAAATTGAGTTGATAGAAAAACACTTTAAAGAAATTATGCAAATTTTAGGGCTTGATTTATCGGATGATAGTCTTAAAGGTACACCACAAAGAGTGGCCAAGATGTATGTCAAAGAGATTTTCTCGGGCTTAAATCCGGCCAATGCTCCAGAGGTTAAATTGTTTGACAATAAATACCAATACAAAAATATGTTGGTAGAAAAATCAATCAGTTTTCATAGCCTTTGCGAACATCATTTTGTGCCCATTGTAGGAAAAGCGCATGTGGCTTATATCCCCAATGGACAAGTTGTGGGCTTGAGCAAGCTTAATCGTATAGTTAGGTATTTTGCGCGCAGGCCACAGGTACAAGAGCGTATGACAATCCAGATTGCCAATATGCTTAAGGAATCATTAGGTACGAATGATGTGGCTGTCATTATTGAAGCTGATCATATGTGTGTAGCCTCAAGGGGTGTTCAAGATGTTACCAGTAACACCATTACAAGTGAGTATAGCGGAAAGTTTTTGGATGCGAAAACAAGAGAAGAGTTTATCAAGTATATATCTCTTAATAACATGTAAAATAAAAGCGGGCTTGCCCGCTTTTTTTATGCCGTAAATCTTATCACTCGATGGTTTGGTATCTTTTCAAGATTTAGTAATTCTTTGATATAATAATTTTCTTTCATGGGTTTAATCAAACCTTTAAGGCTTTCTATACTATACATGTCTGCATCGTTACCAATATATCCCATGCCATAAAATTTCCCTTCATCTATTAATATACAACAAACTTCATCGCTATTTATTCCCTTGTCAATTATAGCGTAGCTTTCTTTTTTGGTCAGTTCTTTTATTGCTAAATATACCCTCGAATTATAACTTTCCGCAACTTCATTTAACTCACAAGCGCCAATGCAACAACCAGCAAGCAAAGCTGCACATGGTTCTTTATACGAGTTAATCATGCACAACTTAGGACATAGGTTAAACTCTAAAACTAACTTTTGCAAATGATTAAACGCATCGGCAAGTTTAGGGAAAGTATGCAATGGTGTATTTCCTTTTCTTACCCTGTCAACTGCCAAACGCAAATAGCTTTTTTGGTCTTCATAATCGTAAATAGCATAATTAAACTCAATACTTTTTTGCGATTTATTATGCTTTGGCCAGTGTTTTTTTATTTCTGTTGATTCAAGTATGAGCGCTTGTAATTCGGTTGCTACTATTTCAAATCCTACATGAAAGATTTCTCGTAAAAAATCTTGGCGTTTGGCTGATGTATTGTTACCACCGAAGTGGGAAAGCACGCGTTTTTTTAAATTGATTGCTTTTCCTACGTATATGAGTTTGCCTTGTTCATCATGAAAATAATAAACTCCAGGTGTTTCAGGTAAAGCATCAAAATCTTTTCGAGGTAAATTAGGTGGTAATGTGGCCTCTTTTGATCCCTTTTTCAAAAAACTGTCTATGATGCTTCTATCCTCATCAATATGCAATGCACGTTCTAGCACTTTAACTGTTGCCGCTGCATCTCCGTGCGCTCGGTGTCTGTTTTGTAATGGTATGCCTAAAGATTGGCATAGGTTACCTAGGCTATAAGAAGAAAACCCCGGGAATACTTTTCTGCTTAATCTTACGGTGCACAGTTTTTTTACATTTAAATCAAGTCCTGCGTGCTTTAGGTGATGTTTGATAAAGGTGTGATCGAAGTTTACGTTGTGTGCAACAAAAATTTTATCGTGCAACATTTCGTAAACCTTATCGCTTATCATATCAAAACTTGGAGCATTTTCTACCATTTGGTTGGTAATGCCTGTATAACTCTCTAAAAAAGGGGGTATGGGTATTCCTGGATTAATTAACGTGGTATACGAGTCTATTACACGTGTGCCATCATGGGTAAAAATTGCGATTTCGGTTATGCCATTTTTATCAGCATGACCACCAGTGGTTTCAATATCAACTATGGCAAACATATGCAGCAAATGTAACTGCTAGATTGTAATCAAAATACTAATAATTTTAGTAATTAATCAGGTACTTGCTCAGGTCAATTTGTTCAGCTTCTGGCGCTGGGCAAATTGTTATGTTTATTCCATTAATTTAATGATCTACAAAACTTATGGGGTTATTTCTTTAATCAAACTTTGTTGAAATATCATTGGTGCTCTTTATCTCCTGAATGAATAGAGATAGACGCGCGGTTATGGATTAATACAATCCCATTGCATTGGTGCATGTAGTATTAAAGTAAATCTGAGACATTAATAAATAAGCCCCATCTTATTAAAATGGGGCTTTCTGTTATTTTGAATTCATAAGTTCTTCAATGTGGTCTACTTCAATGGGTATGTGTTCCATTAAATCAACAGATCCATTTTCGGTAACTAATATTTCGTTCTCTAAGCGTATACCAATTCCTTCTTGTGGAATATAAATACCTGGTTCGCAACTGAACATCATGCCTGCTTGCATAGGTTCGTAACGCATACCCACATCGTGCACATCTAAACCTAAAAAGTGTGATGTGCCATGCATGTAGTATTTTTTAAAGGCGGGCCATGCGGGGTTTTGATTTTTAATTTCATCTAAAGTTAAAAGTTTCAAATCAACCAATTCCTTTTCCATTACTTTACAAACTTCGTTATGATAGTCCATCAGTAATACACCTGGTTTAAGCATTTTTTTAGCTTCGTTCATTACACGTAAAACGGCATTGTACACTTCTTTTTGTCGTGTTGTGAATTTTCCGTTTATGGGGAAAGTACGTGTCATGTCACTGATGTAGTTGCCGTAATCAGCTCCTGTATCAAGTAGCAGTAAATCACCATCTTTACAAGTGTCTGCATTGTCAATGTAATGTAAAACGCAAGCGTTTTTACCAGCTGCAACTATTGGCGTAAATGAATGTCCTGCTGCTCCGTTGCGCACAAATTCGTGAATGACTTCAGCTTCTATTTCGTATTCTTTAACACCTGGCTTTACAAATTTAAGTACGCGGTTGTACATTTTATTTGAAATTTCAATTGCCTGCTTCATGTAATCCACTTCTAATGGCGATTTTAATGAACGCAAACGTTGCATAATTGGAGCAGCACGCTCATACTTATGCAATGGAAAACGCTCACGCATTTGTAGTGCAACGTTTAGGTCTTTATACTTAACCGTATTGCTGGCTCTATCATTTTCGTTGGTGTTTAGATAAACATACTCGGCCATGTTAATTACGGCTCGCATTAGTCCATCAAACTCATCATACCAAAATACATTTTTAATACCTGAAGCGGCTGTTGCTTCTTCTTTGGTGTATTTGTGGCCATCCCAAACTGCAATATGCTCGTTGGTGCGTTTTACAAATAATGCCTCACGGTATGCTTCAACAGGGCAATCAGGAAATAACACCACTGCACATTCCTCCTGATCAATTCCAGTTAACCAAAACATATCGCTGTTTTGTTTAAAGTTATATGTCGAATCACCATTGCGTGGCAATTCTTCGTTGCTATGAAATATGGCTAACGATTTAGGTTTAAGTTGTACGGTAAATCTTTTTCTGTTTTCAATAAACAGATTTTGATCTATTAACTGATAGCGTTTCATTTGTTTGTTTTTATGTTATGCCTCAACTTGTGTTTCTATATTTTGTTCGTTATCGTTTTCATTGGATGTAGACGAACTTACTTCTTCTTTAAAAAAAGCTTTTTGACCCAAAAGGATAATTACAAAGCCAATACTTATGGCCGCATCTGCCACATTGAAAACGGGTCTAAAAAATTCAAAATCTTCTCCTGCCCAAAATGGCCAGTTTTCTGGTATGGTGGTTTGAACAATAGGGAAGTAGAACATATCAACCACTCTTCCATGGAACCAGGAATCGTAACCGAAAATGATCCCGTAGAATATGCTATCTATAATATTGCCTATTGCTCCTGATAGGATTAATGCCCAAGAAATAATATACCATTTGTTTGTCTCTTTTTTGGTTAGATCAAAAATATACCATCCAATAAATGCAACGGCTACCAGACGGAATAATGTTAGTAATATTTTCCCTCCCTTTCCACCAAACTCTAAGCCAAAAGCCATACCATAATTTTCTGTAAAGTGTATACGGAACCAATCTCCAAGCACTGGTATTTCTTCACCCAAGTAAAAATTTGTTTTGATGTATAGTTTTACCAATTGGTCGATAAATAATACAACAAGCACAATAAGTATTGGAAGTCCTAATTTTTTTAAATTCATTTTTAGCCTTTAATTAAAGCAAAAGTATGAAACTACAATCAATTTATGCGCACTTATCACATCATTTAAAAGTCTATTCCTAATCCAAACCTAAAGAACCAGTTATTATTGTTTGTGTTCGAAATAACTTTTCCTGCATCAATCCTTATAATACTGAAAATATTTGATAATCCCATATAAGCCTCTGTATAGGTGTTAGATCCCGATTGTAAAAAGTTAATTCCTGCTAATTCGTGGGCTCTGGTTTTTCTGAGTAAAGGAACTTTACCTATAAAAAAGCTCCTGAAATTTTGTAATGCATGTAATTCAATGTAGTTTTTTTGTGTACTTAATCCATAATAGTTAAGTGCATGAAATGCAGTTAAACGAACCCTTGAGTCGTTGTTGCCTATAGCATTTGTGTTAGGAGGATTACTTAGAAATAAAGTTTGGTTGCCATTGAAGTGTTTATAATCTATAAATGCCATGTTATTTGAGTTAAAGAACATACCAGCATTGGCATCAAAACTAAATACACCTAATAGTTTGATGTCGAAATCTTTTCCTGTTCCAACTTCTAAATGTTGGTAGTTAAATGTTAGTCCATTTACGGCTATACCTTGTTTAAAATTTGCGTAAATATCTGGATAACGACTACCAAGTATACGTTTGTATTCAGGATAACTTTCAAACTTTTGTTTGTGTACATACCTTAATGATACATTATATTCTATGCTTTGGTGTGTTTTAAATGCAGGAGCATCGCTAAAAGGTAATTGTGGGTTGTTAGAGGTGAATATTCTTTTATCTTTTTCTACAAAAGAAAAATTTGCATGATTGGTTAAAGCAATTCGTTGTTGCCACTGTATATTAAAAGAGGTATATAATCCATTTACAATTTCTCTTGAAATCGTTCCTGCCACCACATTTTTTTGTAATAGTTTGGCATAGTTTAACCTGTCAAATAATGTATAGGCTGAATTAAGTAATGTATTAATTGGCTCTGCATCATTAAACTGTTGTATAAAACTACCTAGTTTAATTCCAATTCGCGTATTTGTTTTAGGATGTATAGATTTATTTGCAACTATACCTAAAGCTAAATTTTGGTTAATAAAACCATATCTAATTATAGGCGTAATAGTTATATATTTTTTGGTGTTGTTATGGTATTTATAAAAATTGAGTTTGTAGTTAATAAAAGCACCTTCAACTGTATTATAACCGATTGTTAATGGAAGTGTTGCCGTGTTAAAGCCTTTCCAGATGGTATCGTTTTTTTTGCTGTAGGTGTAGCCAGAAAATAAAATTTTACCGAGCGTAAATTTATTTCTCTTTCGGTCCATGCTATCTAAATAATATGGTGTATTATGGGCTTTAAAAATACTATCCGATTTTTGGTAGTGCTTATCTTCTTCTTGGGTTAATGTAATTGTTCTGGTTGTGCTCCAGTATTGTGTGTCTTTTTTGTTGGCACTTTTATCAATACTAAATACTTCATAGTTAAAATACTTATTTCCAAATACAGCATTTACATTGTAATTGCTCATACTGGCAACACTCATATCAGTTGCTTTAAAACCAAATATTTTTATATGGCTATATATTTTAAGTTGTAAAGGGACTAATACTTCATTTTCTGTTGTCATTTCCTGTTGTAAAAACAAGGTATCTACAAACTCAATTTGGGCATCTTTAGTAACAAATAAATCAACACTATAAATTTGGTAATCGGCACTACTTATATAAATATGCCCGTTAAATAGTGGGTCGCCTTTTCGCAACGGAGTAACTTTAATTTTAAAAATATCTTTTCCTTCTGCAGCAAATGTTCCTTCATATTGATATTTGTAATTGAGCATAGCTAGGGGTGCAATAGGGGATACAAATGGTCGCTCACTGTAGTAGGTTAGTTCTATTGTTGGTTCATAAAAATTGATAAACACATCCTCAACTCGGTTAAAGCTAAACCCTTGTTTTTGTCCAGCTATACGAGAAGCTATCATGGTTTCTTTTACTTTATTTGGCTTTTCAAAATTGTATTTAGCCACAGACTCTGATAAATAAACTAATCCCAATAAACTCGAATCAATTTTATTTTCATCACCATTATTTATCATCTTTAAAAAAGATGGGATTTTCTTTGGTATTTCATTCAGCTTTGCAGTACTTTTCATGTATACATCGGCAGAAAAACTGTTCACTTTATCATAATTCTGTTTCCGCATTCTAATTGCTTTTTTTATTATACCAATTGCGGGATCCTTACCATCTGCTGTAATCAATGCGGTTTTTAGTAATAGTACCTCACTTTTTAAACGAATAACTAAATCAGATGTACGTGTATTCATATCTATCTTTACACGTTGTTTTTCAAACCCAATACTTTGTACAACAATGGTCACATTATCGGTAGTTTTTAATCTTATACTAAATTCACCCTCGCTATTGCTGTTGGTTCCAACTCCAGATTTCTCAATGTAAATATTGGCATACTCTATTGGGTTGTTGTGTATGTCAATTACCTTACCTTTTAGCAAAATATAGCTTTCTTTAACCCCTAAATGGTTCATTATAAATGCTTGTGTAAATGCCCTTTCTTTAAGTGCTGCATATCTTCCAGATGCACCTCCATGGCCACCGTCCATGTTTGTTTTAAATAATATTTGGTTGGTGTCTGTTTTTAACTCTCGCAGTTTGGCAACCCATTTTGCTGGTTCCCAATAACCTACTTGTGCATCATTGTAGCCTGCTGTTACTAGCATATGAGGATAGTTTTTTCTCGTTACATTATCATATGGCGAATACGATTTCATGTAGTCATAGTATTTCTTTTGTTTAGGATTTCCCCATTCTTCAAATTCGAATGTAGTTAGTGGTATACTCTCGTCAAGCATTGTATTTATTACATCCACAAATGGCACATTAGCTACTGCACATTTAAACAAATCAGGACGCATATTAACCACTGCACCAACTAGTAATCCTCCCGCAGAACCTCCTTGTATCGCCAGCTTTTTAGTATTGGTGTATTTTTGGTTGATTAAGTATTCGGCACATGCTATAAAATCTAAAAATGTATTTTTCTTGTTTAAGAATTTACCATCTTCATACCATTGTATTCCTAAATCGTTTCCACCTCTTATGTGCGCACTTGCCAGAATAAAACCCCTATTTAAATAACTGATATCTGCACTTGAAAATGAAACGCTATTTGGTGCGCCATAACTGCCATAACCAGTTAATAGTGTTGGATTATTTCCATTTAAGACAAGTCCTTTTTTATATGTTATAGTTAGCGGAATGAATACCCCATCATGTGATGTTGCGTAAAAGCGTTTAGTTTCATACTTATCAGATTGGTATGGTTCGTTTATGCTATCTTTTTCTTTGAATTTGGATGATTTATTTGTAATATCATACTCATATGTAGTACTCGGTTCTATGTCGTTTGTTACAGTAAATTCTAAGGAGTTTGATTTTTCATATTCATACTCCGGAATGTTATATCCTATACTATAAATAGTTAAGTTGGTTTTAATGGTATCTGTATTTAGTGTAATTCTATTTTTAATAATAATACGTTCTTGCGCATTTTCTTTCTCTTCATATATGATATAATTTTTTAGCAATATTGCTGATTGAAGCAATACGTTTTTTCGGTGTGGTATGATTGTTTCCCATTTGGCGGGGTCGTTTGTTAATATTGAGGTTCTAACTAATTTGTAGTTAATGGCCTGGTGGTTTGTTGTGATGTAAAATTCGTTTCCTTCGTAATGATTTATATTATACAACAAATCGTTTTTACGTTTTAAAAACAATACCGGTTTGCTTTGATTGTCGTGTGCTGATAAGTAATATTCCTCGTTACTTTTGGTTTTGCCTAAGTTAATGGTGATGTATTGCTTTGATGAAGTTTTGCCCAAGCCAATTTGAATTGTTTTATCTTGTTCTTCTAATATTAATTCATCGTTACTAAAATGATTACCTAAAATATGCCTGTAAACTCTATAAGCTCTGTTGGTTTTAGGCTCGGGTGTGGTGTAATAAAAGGTGTTGTTATCCTCTGCCCATATAAATGAAGTTATAGCAGGTATGGTATCGGTTAAAAGGGAGTCACCATCAATGTGCTTAACAAATAATTTACCAATATTATTTCCTTTATCATCAATAGCATAAGCAAACAATGATTGGTTCGGACTAATACTAGAAACCGCTAAAGAAAAATACATATACTGTTGTGCCAATCCATTTAAATCAAGCACCAGTTGCTCCTTAGCTGTTAACGAATCTTTTTTACGATAAATAGCCGGATAATCTCTGTCTTTTACTGTTCGGGTGTAATAAAAGTAGTTTTTGTTTTTTGATGGTCGGGTGTCTTTCGCCTCTACCAATCTACCGCGCATTTCATCAAAAATTACTTTTTGTAATAGGGCCGAAGATTTCATCTCTGCATCTGCATGAGCATTATTAGCATATAAATAATTAATAACTTCTGCACTGTATTTATCGCGCATCCAGAAATACGAATCTATTAACGTGTCGCTATGTATGTATGTTTTAAATGGTATTTTATCAGCTTTTGGGTAATTTAAATGCTGGCCGAAGCAAATATTACTTATTGCTAATGTTAAAACAAGGAGTAATTGATTCTTCATATATTAGTGTATTGCTTTGGTAAAGTAAGTATGTAGCAGTCTTAAAATCAAATAAAATGGATAAAGAAACACAATAAATGATAAGCGGAAATAAACACCAACCTACCGCGATTTTATTTTACACTGATTTTGCTACTCCACGTAATTTAGGGAAGATAAGTATCTCGAGTCCTTTAGATGGATGTTAATTAACGACTTTTTAGACGCCAACTATTTTTTTATTAAGATACTCGAATGCGTATTTTTTGATTGGGCTATTTCTATTGATTAGACAATAAAAAAGCGGCTGAAGTATGTTCAAGCCGCTTTAATTTTTTATATTATATCCGTATTATTTATACTGTTGCAATTTAGCTTCCATACTTAATGTTGTATGAGGCACTGCACGTAATCTTTCTTTTGGAATTAACTTACCTGTTACTTTGCAAATGCCGTATGTTTTGTTTTCGATACGTACCATAGCATTTTCAAGGTTTTCTATAAATTTCTTTTGACGGGCAGCCAATTGGGCGATGTATTCTTTTTCTTGGCTTGATGAACCATCTTCAGCTGTTTTGTATGAGTTATCGGTATCATCACCCGCATTCATTCCGGGATTTTGCATTTGATCTATTAAATCACCCAACTCTTTACGCGCAACCTCTAATTTCTTATTGATAATTTCTTTGAACTCAGCTAAGTCAGCATCACTATATCGCTTTGCTTCGGTAGCTTTTTCTAAAGTATCTTTTTTCTCAACAAAATGAACTGGTTTAGCAGCAACCGCTCTTTCTACCTGTTCTTTTTTTTCTAATATTTTTTGAATTGGGCTAATAGCTGGTGCAGGTTCTGATTTTTTACTTGGCTTTGCAGGTTTTGCAATCTTCTTAATCTCTAATTTTTTAACAAGAGGTTTAGCCACAACTGCTACTTTTTTAGGAGCTGGAGCTGACTTTGCTATTGTTTTTTTTGCCACTACTGCTTTTTTTGGAGCTGGTTTCGCAACTACTTTTTTCGCAACTACTTTCTTTACTATTACTTTTTTAGGAGCCGGTTTCGCAGCTACTTTTTTGGTAATAGGCTTCTTAGGAGTCGGCTTAGCAATTGCCTTTTTAGTAACGGCTTTTTTAGGCGCTGGTTTTGCAACCACCTTTTTAGCAATTACTTTTTTAGGCGCTGGTTTAGCAGCTACTTTTTTGGCAACCACTTTCTTAGGAGCTGGCTTAGCAGCAACCTTTTTAGTAATCACTTTTTTAGAAGCTGGTTTAGCAACGACTTTTTTGGCAACAGTCTTTTTAGGAGCTGGTTTAGCAGCAACTTTTTTGGCAACAGTCTTTTTAGGAGCCGGTTTTGCAATTACCTTTTTAGCAATTGCTTTTTTAGGAGTTGGTTTAGCAACAACCTTTTTCGCAATTACTTTTTTAGGCGCTGGTTTGGCTACTGCCTTTTTAGCAACTACTTTTTTAGGAGCCGGTTTAGCCGCTACTTTTTTAGCAATTACTTTTTTAGGAGCTGGTTTAGGAGCTACTTTTTTAGCAACGGCTTTTTTAGCAATTGGTTTAGCAGCAGGTTTAGCTGCTTTCTTAGGAGCTGGCTTCGCAGCCTTTTTTATCAGTTTCTTAGCCATAAAGAGTTAATTAGCTTTGGTTAATTGAACTTTTATAAGGTGTTCGTCAACCTCTATTTCTGCCGTAAGCCCCGCTGCTGCCACAATCTCAAGCTTATCAGCTAAAATTTCCGTGCAAATATATGCTTTATAAGCATTTATAGCATCGTTTATATAATCGTGCAATTGTAATTGCACATTAATTTTATCAGTTACCTCTAGACTTGTTTCTTTTCTTAAGGCCTGTAGCTTGCTAACTACCTCACGAGCAATGCCTTCAAGTTTTAGCTCTGGGCTAATTTCTATATCCAAAGCCACTGTAACTTTTCCTTCGTGGGCTACTTTATACCCCGTAATATCTTTCGACATGATTTCCACATCGTTGATTTCCAAAGACATTTCTTCACCTTCAACCACTATATTAATGCAGCCTTTTTGTTCTAATTGTGCAATTTGTTCCGTATCCATGGCTAAAATGGCATCACCAACTGCTTTCATTTTAGCACCCACTTTTTTGCCTAACGACCTAAAGTTTGGTTTGATTGATTTTTCAATTTCTTCAATAAATTCAAGTTGTTTTACATTCACCTCCGAAAGTATCAAATCTTGCACATGGATGATTTCGTCTTTAATTTGCGCATCAACCATTGGAATTAATATTTTTTGAAGTGGTTGACGAACTTTGATGTTTTCTTTTTTACGAATAGATAACACCAAAGAAGATATTTTTTGTGCATACTCCATTTGCTCTTCTAAGCGTAAGTCAATCAAATTTTTATCAGCGTTCACCAAATCAGTTAAATGCACCGACTCGCTTTTACCATTCAGGTTTTTGTATACCCAATCGCTAAAAAATGGCGCAAACGAACTGCTTAATTGTGATAATGTGATTAAACATTGGTACAAGGTTTCATATGCGGCTTTTTTATCTGCGTTCATTTCACCTTTCCAAAAACGCCTGCGGCTTAAGCGTATAAACCAATTGCTAAAATGATTACCTGTAAATTCTTCTATGGCACGCACTGCAGGAGTTGCGTCATAGTCATCCATACGCTCTCGAACCGTTTTTATTAAGCTATTTAATTTGCTCATAATCCAACGGTCAAGTTCTGTTCGCTCACTTATTGGCGTTATATTTTTTTCGTCAAACTCAAATCCATCTATGTTCGCGTATATGGCAAAAAAAGAATAGGTGTTGTACAAAGTACCAAAAAACTTACGTTGACTCTCTGCAACACCTTCCAAATCAAACTTAAGGTTATCCCAAGGATCGCTATTGCCTAGCATGTACCAGCGTGTGGCATCTGCACCGTATTTAGATATGGTTGCAAACGGATCAACAATGTTGCCTAAACGTTTACTCATTTTCACCCCGTTTTTATCTAAAACCAGTCCGTTGGCAATTACATTTTTAAAAGCAATTCCAGGGTTGTTGTTTTGTTGGTTGATGGCTTTAATTTCATCACTACATTCATTTAATAAAACAGCAATAGCGTGTAACGTAAAAAACCATCCACGGGTTTGGTCAACACCTTCTGCAATAAAATCTGCCGGGTAGTTTTCGCTTAACGGAATTTCTTTATTAAAAGGAAAATTCCATTGCGCGTATGGCATCGCGCCACTATCAAACCAAACATCAATTAAATCTGCTTCACGGAACATTTTTTCGCCCTTGCTCGAAACCAATATTACATCATCTACATATGGTTTGTGTAGGTCTATCATTTCAAAATCGTGCTGAATAAAACCCATTGCTTTTGCTTTGGTAATTTCTTCATGCAACTCGGCATTGGAGCCAATACATTTTTCTTCGCTGCCATCTTCGGTTCTCCAAATTGGTAGTGGAGTACCCCAATAACGTGAGCGAGATAAATTCCAATCTACTAAGTTTTCTAACCAATTACCAAAACGGCCTGTACCAGTGTGCTCTGGTTTCCAATTAATTTTTTGGTTGGCTTCAACTAGTTTGTCTTTGTATGCAGTTGTTTTAATAAACCAACTTTCTAACGGGTAGTATAAAATGGGCTTATCGGTTCGCCAACAATGCGGATAAGTATGCTCGTATTTTTCTTTCTTAAACAATTTACCTTCAGTTTGTAATTTAAGAATGATGCGCTCATCCACGCTCAGATAACTTAGTTTTGAGGTATCTTTAATTACACCAGTTAATTTTTCTTTTTGTATAATAAGAGCTGCTTCTTTTTCTGCATCAGTTAAGTAAGCTTCTTTTACGTACTCTTCGCCATACAAAAACTGTCCGTCTTGTACTTCAGGTAAAAACTTACCGCGTTTATCAACCAAAGTTAAACTGCCAATA
>CALPIR020000025.1 GCA_943323675.2 Chitinophaga pinensis
ACTGACAATTAAAGACAGTACAACATACAATACCACGAACGGACGTAAGGTATATGGTGGTGGTGGAATTACACCCGATGTATTTGTTGCTGTTGATACCAGTTACATAAACCAGTTTTATGCGGCATTATTTGAACAAAGTTTATTAAGTAGGTTTACTTATAATTTTATGGACGCTAACCGAAAAACCTTAACTACAAATTATAAAAATGCGGCAACTTTTAATGCATCATTTTATGTGAATGATGTTTTATGGAATAAGTTTATTTCGTACTTCAAAGAAAACAGTAGAGGTGATTTCACAGATGAACAATTTAAACAATCAGAAAAACAAGTAAGACATTTATTAAAGGCAATGATTGCAAGACAAGTTTGGCGCGATGAAGGTTACTTTACTGTATTGAGTAGTGAAGACAAAATGATTAGAAAAGCTATAGAAACTTTTTCATCCAACTACGAAAAATTACTTCACCCTTAATAACAACAATGCCACACCAAAATTTGATGTGGCATTGTTATTTACATTTAAATCTATTACATAATTGCAGCTTCAACCTTTGCAATGAGTGCATCAGCCTCTGCGTGATTTTTATCTAAAATTTGTTTTGCTCGAGATTTAATATCTTCGGCAAATGCACGGTCTTTTAATCCTTGCGCGTTTACCAACACATTAAAGTAGGCACCACGTACAGCGGTTTTAACACATAACACACCCACACCCGCATCTGTAATACTGTTGGGGTTTCCTTGTTCAACCATAGCGGATAACATAGGTAAAATACTATAAGCTGTTTCCATTATTTTGTATGGTATATCACAAGCGTATTTGGTAGCATCTTCTATGGCTTGTGCTCGTGCTTTTTTCTCTTCATCATTAGATTTGGGTAAGCCAAATGCATTCATAATTTTGTTAAATGCATTGGTATCTTCATCAACCAAAATGAGTAAAGTATCTTTTACATGTTGACCTTGCGCAGCAAAATCACTAAACAAACTAATTTTATCTTCCCAGCCACGTTTCCCGGCACTTAAGTTAGCTACCATTGTACCTAATGCTGCGCCTAAGCTTCCCACATAAGCGCTAATACTTCCACCACCAGGTGCAGGACTTTCACTTGCTGTTTCGTCTGCAAATGCACGTAAATCCATGCGGATTAAACGTCCATTCTCTGCTTTACGTAATTTGTATTCAATTATTTTTTTCTCTGGATCAAAAGGAGCCAACTCATCTAAACCAAGACTTTTAACAGCAATGTGTATTAACTCACGCTCGCTTACACCAATGCTTCGGTTTTGTTTTTGCAGGTAATGTTTTCCAGCATCAAGCATAGCACTTAACGGAATCAACCCAACTAATTCGCTTCCAGTTACACGTAAACCGCGAGTTTGTGCACTACGGCAAACTTCATCAAAAGCTTGGTGTACCGATGTTATTTTGTAGTTGGTTAGGTTCATAGAAATTTGAGCAACGTTATACTCTTCAATAAACCAACCAATAGCTTTTACTGCTTTTAAAGTACCCGGAATACGTAAATCATTTCCATCTGCATCCTTTACTACTTTTCCAGTAACCGCATCTCCCTCGCGTTTTACACGTCCAGCCTCGCGCACATCAAACGCAACACTGTTGGCCAAACGTACTGATTTTGTATTTAGATTTACGTTATAAGCTATTAAGAAATCACGGGCACCTATAACAGTGGCTCCGCATTTTGCATTATACTGAGCAGGACCAAAATCAGGTTTCCATTCTGGCAATTTAATTTTGTCAAAAAAACCTTCGTACTCGCCTGCACGAATAACGGATAAGTTATTACGCGACTCGTTCGGCTGAGCAGATTCATACAAATACACTGGAATTTCCAGCTCCTCTCCTACACGTTTACCCAACTTCTGAGCGTATAAAACGGTTTCTTCCATGGTAACACCACTTACAGGAATTAAAGGACAAACATCAGTTGCACCCATACGTGGATGCTCACCTTTGTGTTTACTCATATCAATTAATTCGGCCGCTTTTTTAATGGCCATAAATGCAGCTTCAATTACCGCATCAGGATGGCCCACAAAAGTTACTACGGTTCTATTCGTTGCTTTACCTGGATCAACGTCTAACAACATTACCCCATCTACCAATTCTATTTGATCGGTTATTTGTTTGATGACTCCTAAATCAACACCCTCGCTAAAATTAGGAACACACTCGATTAATGCATTTTTATTCATAAGTAAAAAGTATGCTAAATGAAGCAGCAAATAAACAACTAAAAACGAAAAAAGCCCCGGGAATTTCCCGAGGCTTCTTCTGTTTATAATAAGATATTATTGTTTAATCAACTTCGTAACATGATTTAAACCCGAAGCACTAACACGCACAAAATATACTCCTTGCGATAATGGTGCTAATCCGTCTAATGTTAATGTTTGATTACCATCTAGAATTGTTTTATCGAATGACATAATTAATCTACCACTGATATCCATAACTTGGATACTTGCGTTACCTGCTTTTGCACCTTTAATCTCAATGGATAGCTTGTCGCTAAACGGATTAGGATAAGTTACAATTTCTGCAGTTAAATCGTTATCGTTTTGAACGGTAACAACTTGGCTGTATTCAAATTTACCATTGTTATCCAATTGTTTTAAACGGTAGTACAATTTATTTACTCCAGTTGTTGCAAATGCGTTTGCATCTTGTAACGTGTAGTTTCTTGTTACACTCGAGTTGCCTGATCCTTTTACGAAACCAATAAACTCAAACGTTTTTCCATCCACACTGCGTTCAACATTAAACCCGCGATTATTTACTTCACTTGCAGTTGTCCAATTAACCAATACATCTTCGTTTATTTTAGTAGCTTTTAAGCTTACTAATTTAACCGGAGTTGTTGTGGTACTGCTGCTTATTGCATTAGCGAATCTAACGTGCATGTATTTACCATTGTATTCATAGACATCAAATGTATAACCAGTTAATGCTGTTAGTCCAGTTACGTTTACACTTGTACCAGAACCCATGTATACAATAAAGTTACCCGTACCAGTTGTATTGGCAGAACCAAACACTGCACTAGCTGCATATAAAGTATTATTGGTTGGTGCCACTGCTAATGCTGAAGATAAGCGAGCAACAATCATTCTTCCCTGACCATTACCTGCTGTACAGGTAACATTTGCACTTGTTGCGCTCGGTGTTACTGCAACATTACTAGCTGCAGTAGTTGGCGTAACTACATCAACAATCTGAATATCGTCAATGGCCCAGCCTTCATCAACCCAACTATCAGCCCAAAAACGGAAACGAATTTTCACATTATTTTGACCTAGCGCACCGGTTAAAGGAACGGCTGATTCAATCCAACCACTTGCTTGAGATGCGTATGAAGACGTAATGTCAGAGAATATATTAGCACCTAAGTTTCCAAATCCTTGAGCATCGTTATACCAAGCATAGCCAATTGCTGTGTTAAAATTGGTGCCCGAACCCAACGTATTGTCAAGTCTATTCCAAACACCATTATTTATAGATATTTCAACAACACCTCCATCATAACCTGGATCATTGTTAACGTCTAACTTATGACGGAAACGTAAAACAGGCGTATTGGTTGATGAAGTGAAATCAAATTGAGGAGATACTACAGCACAATCTTCTGTACCTAAGTAATTACCAACTAAACGTGTTACCCATGCATTTGCTCCAGAATAAGCTCCATTAAGGAAAGTTTTTGCTGGTGTGCCTAACTGCCAAGCATCTGTTCCAGTACCTATAGCTGTTGAACTCCAACCCGTATTACCTATACCATCAAAATTCTGATTGTAAGGTAAAGTAGCAACTATTGGAGAAGTAATGAAACTATCTTGTATACTATAAGCTGTACCAATACTATTTACGGCATAAGCACGGTAGTAGTATTTGGTTGAGTGAACCAAACCAGCAGGATTGATTGAAAATGCACCTAAAGCAACTAATGGATTTGTAGAAGAATCAATTACACCAAAACCACCGCGTGAAGGGTTAGCCGTTGTAGCATATACAATACCACTTGCAGAAACAGCAGCACCTCCATCCGAGGTAATATTACCACCAACTGTAGCTGTTGTTGTTGTTACGTTTGTTGCAGCTACCTTTAACACAGTAGCAAGTATTGCAGAACCAGGTGTAGTAAAGGTGCTATCAGCACCATAAGAGGTACCTAAACCATTTACTGCATAAGCACGGTAGTAGTATGTTGTAGAGGCTGATAATCCAGTAATGTTTAAGCTAAATGTACCACTACCAACAACTGGGTTAGTTGTTGAGTCTGTAACACCTGCGGTAGCACGTGTAGGATTTGGCGAAACACCAATTACCACACCACTTGCAGTTATGGCATTACCACCATTATTGGTAATGTTACCTGCCAATGTTGCGTTAGACGTTGTAATATTCGTTTTAGTTCCAGTTAATACAGTTGGTACAGAAGGAGAGAACACCTCTATATCATCTAAAGATACACCTTCAAAATTACCGCTTGCATCAGAACCAAAGCGGAAACGCACTTTTACGTTCGCTTGTCCGTTTGCTCCTATTAATGGAGTTACTGAAGTAATCCATCCATTAACCTGAGATGAATAGATTGTATTACTTGCAGAACCGGAGAATTTAGCTGGAGCTATTGGACCTGCAGTACTTGTGCTGTTGTACCAGCTGGTACTTAAAACTGTATTAAAATTAGTGCCTGTTCCTACGTTGTTATCAACTTTAGTCCATACACCACCATTAACTGACATTTCAACAATTATAGCATCCCAACCAGTTTCAGTTACAAATTTATGTTTGAATCGTAAAATTGGTGCTGCGGTTAAGGCAGTAAAATCAAATTGAGGAGAAACCACAGCAGCATCATGATTATCATCATAGTTGCCTGTTAATTTGGTAACCCAAGCTTGTGTACCCGAGAATGCACCAGTTAAATAAGTTTTTGCCGGAGCGCCCAATACCCAATTGTTTAAAGTTCCAGTAACAATAGCAGAACTCCAACCCGTATTTAAACCTATAACATCAAAGTTTTGACTATATGGCAATACACTAATTACAGGAGATGTGGTAAAACTATCTTGAATACTGTATGCAGTACCTATACTATTTGTGGCATAAGCACGGTAATAATATTTAGTTGAATGGTTTAATCCTGCAGGATTAATGGTGTAATTACCTGTTAATACCACAGGAACTGTAGTAGAATCTACTACTCCTGTGCCAAACAAAGCAGGATTAGGTGTTGTGGCATAAACTATGCCGCTAGCGATTACAGTAGAACCACCATCAGAGGTTATGTTACCTCCAACTGTTGCGCTGTATGCCTGTATATTTGAAGGAGGTGTGCGTAAAACTGTTGGAACAACAGCCGATGAGTTGGTAGTAAAAGTACTATCAACACCATAACTTGTACCCACACCATTAATTGCATATGCACGGTAATAATATGTTGTAGCTGGAACTAAACCTGTTAAATTTACAGAAAGTGTTCCGTTAACAACAACTGGACTTGTAGCTGAATCAATAACACCAAAACCTCCTCTAACTGGAGTTGGACTTGTACTAACTACAATACCGCTAGCTGTAATTGCATTACCACCATTATTGGTGATATTACCTGATAAAGTAACGGATGATGTAGTGATATTTGCCTTTGTTGAAGTGGCAACTGTTGGTGCAGTTGGAACAAATACCTCAATATTATCAATAGCCCAGCCTTCGTCTGTAAATGCGTCTACTGCAAAACGGAAACGTATTTTAACATCAGATTGACCAGCTGCTCCAGTTAATGAAGTTACTGATGTAATCCAACCATTAACTTGAGATGAATATGAGGTTGCTGTATTGGCACTAAACTGAGGTGCACCAACCGTTGACCAAGCAGCATTATCATTATACCATGAAGTACTGTTAGCAGTATTAAAATTACCACCTGTACCAACAATTGGATCTAATTTTGTCCAAGCTCCTCCGTTGATTGATATCTCAACAATACCACCATCATAACCTAGATCATTATCTACATCCATTTTATGTTTAAAAAGCAAAAGTGGAGCAGCTGTTTGTGAGCTAAAGTTAAACTGAGGAGAAACAACTGCGCAGTTTTCAGTACCTATATAGTTACCTATTAAGCCAGTTACCCATGCATTTGGAGCAGAGAACGCACCACTTAAATTTGTTTTTGCTGGCGTACCGCGCACCCAACTGTTAGTTCCTGTTCCTACTGCCGCAGAAGACCAAGGTGTGGTAGCACCATCAAAGTTTTCAGCATATGGAAGCACAGATATAACGGGCTGGGTTGTAAAACTATCTTGAACACTGTATGCAGTACCAACACTGTTGGTAGCATAAGCACGGTAATAGTATTTGGTTGAATGAGTTAATCCCCCAAGCCCCTGAGTGAAAGCACCCAAAGCTACAAGTGGATTTGTTGTTGAATCTACCACACCAAGACCAAATAATGCTGGATTTGGGGTAGTTGAATATACAATACCGCTAGATGTTACTGCAGCACCTCCGTTTGATGTAATGTTACCACCAACAGTTGCTACATAAGCTTGAATATTGGTAGCAGCAGTTTTTAATACTGTTGGAATCGTATTGGCACCATTTGTTGTGAACGTACTGTCTGCACCGTAAGTAGTACCAATGGCATTAACAGCATATGCACGATAATAGTAGGTAGTAGATAGGTTTAAGCCTGCAACGTTTACAGTAAATACTGAAGGTGCAGCAAATACATTACTAGCAGAATCAATAACTCCAGCACCTCCGCGAATAGGAGAAGGAGAAGTACTAACTACAACACCACTAGCTGATATAGCAGCACCACCATCACCAGTTATAATACCTCCTAAAGTTGCACCACTGGTTGTGATATTACTTTTTGTACCTGTTGCTACAATTGGTGCTTGTGCTACTTCCACTTTAATATCATCAATAGATAAATACCATGGAATACCAGCATCACGCACCTTAAATGCGAAACTATATACACCAGTTGTTGTTGGAGTAAATGAACCAGTTAATTTTTGATATATTGAATTAGATGGCTGAATAAGTGTTGTACCTGGCAATAATGTTGCTGATGCGCCATTAGGAGCTGTGGCAACATAAAGAGCCACCGAATCCCAGCTGCCAGTAAAACCATCTGTAACAAACCAAGTTGAAAAAGAATAGGTAACACCTTGGGTTAATTTTAATCCTTTGGTAAAAAAGAAATCGTTACATCCATAACGAAATGCACCAAATTTTGATCCCGTTCTTGCAGTACGGTTATAACTACCTTGAGCTGCTGTATAAGTGTATGTAACAGTACCTATATTGGTTGCAGCCATACACGAAGGGAGTTGGTTGTTGGTTGTTATGCTCTCGAAACCTTCATCATATGCATTTGTTGGCGTAACTACGAAAATATCTGCCTTAACCTTATATGCACTAGTGTATGCAGGTGTACCAGCACTACAAATTACTTCACATCTAAAATAAATAGAATCATTGCTAATAATAGGCGCATAAGCTGGTAACTGAGCACCTGCCACATTTGTCCATGTTGTAGCATCAAGAGATGATTGCCATTGGTAAGTAACACCTGTTCCTACTGTTGCGCCTACTAACGACAAGTTAGTAGATGAGCCTCCACAAACCAATGCATTACCCGCCACAGATCCTGCGCTAACAGGGTTGGTACAAGGTGCAGTTTGGTATGTAACCTCCAAATAATTGATTAGGGCAGGAGTAGCTCCATTCCATCCATACTGATACATGAAGGTTGTATTTCCTGATAAGTAAACCATGCCTAACGCAAACCAGCCACGAGATACACTGTTAAAAACAGCAGTATCGGCTAAAGCGGTGTCTAGTAATCCGGTGCGCCATTGAAAAGCCGCACCACCAAAAACATAATTATTGTTATAATTTGGTCCTGTATTAATTTGAGAAACAATTGCTGTATTTAAAGCAGATACCGGATCAACATTAGCCATACCTGCAATTTTTGATATTTTATCTAAGCCTGTTGTTGAATAATGATAACCCCAATAGCGCGAGCTATCAACAGAGGTAATACCAGTTGATGCTAAACCAGCAACATTAAATTTGGCCCATGAAAACGTATTAGCAGCAGCTAAACGCAATAAACCATTGGTTTTTGTGCCAGTTGCTGATGTCATATAACCCGTGGCCATACTTACCGCAAAAGGACCATAGTTAGCACTTGGGTCTAACTTTACAGGAAAACTTCTACCTGACTCTTTAAGCCAATTTAGATCAAATGAACTATTTGTTTGTAAGATATTACCATCCAATGAGTAGGTTAAAAGGCCCGTATTGGTTAAATCATTGTCTGTGGCATATAGTTTATTACTATTTACTGTTTCAACTGCAATAGGTGCAGGGTAAGTTACCAAAAGTTCTTTATTTTTAGTAACCTCTATACCAGAGTTTACACTCTTCACTTCAACATTGTTAGGTAATTTTACCTCTTCAATAATTGCAATTCTTTTAGCATTGGCAGGAATACTTTGAAGGAAAGTAGACGAATGAATAACTAAATCTACTTTCTTACCATCATTGGTTTGAGTATATACCAAATCAACACCTGTAAAAATGTTTTTGTATGTTAATTGGTTTCCAATTGATTTACCTGATATTTTTTTTGATATCGGTAAATGAGAGATACTATTACCTTGCTCATCCAAGAAAACAATTTTTGTTATTTTCTCTTCAAATACGTTTCCCTTATATTCAACCAAAACAGGTTCTATATTCGGGTTAACAGGGTAATAAGTTTTAAAATTGTTTGTTACATTTAAAAATGGCTTTGAATCATACTTTGATCCAATATTTGGAACAATATCGTTATCAATTTCTAACCATTTTTCACCACTTTTATAGTGGATAGACCCCGAAGCAACGTAGGCCGTAAAGTTGCCCTGCTGATTTTTAAAATGCTTCATATTCTGAGATCGCATGTTTAATATTTCAGCATTCTTGTCAAAATTGTTTTGCCAAGGGGATGATAATTCTTGGGCACTAACGCCAAAGATAATACCTATACATGCTGCCAAAAATGCAAGCAAATAGGATTTGATTGTAGATTTATTTTTCATATTTGAAACAATTAATTAAATTCAAGTTACTGAATATCTCAATAAAAGCAAAAAAAAAATAGATTTTGCTTTTTAATGATACAAAATACTCACTTAATATAAATTTTAATTTCGCTTGCCAATAAAAAATTAAAAAATTAAACTGATGGCGGATTGTTGCGAATTGAGGTCCGAACAATTATGATATAAAAATAAAGCCCAACCTTAATTTGATTGAGCATTTTCAAAGAGTTTATTTAAAAAAAAATAAAAAGATTAATCAATCATAATATCTACCAAATCAGGTGAGGACATGATGGTACACATGGTGCCTAATTTTAAAGGTAAATTAATACTTTGATGTCCTGCTGGGAAGTTAAATAGAACAGGATAATTAAAATTTTTAACGGTATCTGCAATAATCTCTTCGGCATTTAATCCAAACGGTACAGCATTATCTTTCATATCGCTCATCCCGCCAATAATTAATCCCGCCAAATGATCAAGCTTTCCCGCACGTTTAAGCGCTTGCATCATTCTATCAACATGATAAAGGTATTCGTCTAAATCCTCTAAAAATAATATCTTATTGTTTGTATCAATATCGCTTGCCGATCCAAGTAAACTATACATTACAGACAAGTTACCTCCAACCAGTTGTGCGTATGCGTTACCACTTTTATTTAATGGGTGAGGCACAATTGGATAATGAATTTGAATGTTATCCATTAACATGGATTTTAGAGCCACAACACTTTGATTATTTATGTTGTGCTTTTGCATGTTTATGGGCATGGTTGCATGCAATGTGCACCAATTGGTGTTTGCATGAACATGGTTGTGCAGAACGGTAATATCGCTATAACCTATAAGCCATTTCGGTGATTTATCTAAAAAAGAAAAATCTATTTGATCAATAATACGTACTGTTCCATAACCCCCACGGGCAAAAATCACGGCCTTAATACCCGGATTTTGTAGGTAACTATTCAGTACCTTAGCCCTTATTTCATCGCTTCCTGCGAATTGGTTTTGTGCTGCAAATAATTCGGGATGTAAAACAACCTCTAAACCCCAACTCTCAAAAATAGCAATAGCAGGCTTTAACTCATCAAGCGTTATTTTTCTTGCGGATGCGGCAATAGCAATTTTATCACCTGGTTTTAGTTTGGGCGGTAGGTTACGCATAAGTATTAGGTGTACTTTTCATCGTACTTTATTTTCATATCAGCCACCATCTGCTTAACTTCTTGTTCTTTATTTTTATCGCAAATCATTAATACATCTTCTGTATCAACAACAATGATGTTATTTACGCTATTCAATACCACCACTTTCCCTTTTCCAGCATGCGAACTTACCATGCAATCACTTGTATTGTATACGTGTATTTGCTTGCCATCTATTGCGTTTCTATTGTCGTCTTTATTAGAAAAATTCTCGTATAAAGATGTCCAAGTACCTAAATCACTCCACCCAAAATCGCTTGGAATAACAAACACGTTGTCTGCCTTCTCTAATATACCATAATCAATAGAAACAGAGCGACACTGTTCATAAATTGCTTGAATGGCTTGGCTTTCATCTGGAGTACCGAAGCTTTGAGATGCTTGATTAAACAATTCATAATGTTCAGGCATTAATTCTTTAAAAGCAGTTCTTATCGATGATCCACTCCAAATAAAAATACCTGCATTCCATAAAAAATCACCACTATCAATAAATGTTTGTGCTAATTCTACCGTAGGCTTTTCGGTAAAAGTTTTCACTTTAAAAATACCTTCATTTGCTACAATTTCATCATGGTATTGGATGTATCCATAACCAGTATCAGGTCGGCTTGGTCTTATACCCAATGTTACCAGAACTGGATTTTTTTGAGCATAATCCAAACCATACTCCAAGTTTATCATAAAACTTGCTTCATCCATTATGAGGTGATCACTTGGTGCAACAACACACAGCGCATGGGTATTTATCTCATGTATTTTGGCACTAGCATAGGCAATACAAGCTGCAGTGTTTTTGGCTGATGGTTCACCCAAAACACAATTGGTACCAATACCAGGCAACTGGGCCATAACAAGAGGAATGTAGGATTGATTGGTTACAATATATATATTTTCTTTTTCGAAATGTTTTAAAAAACGATCGTAGGTGCTTTGTAATAGCGTTTTCCCCACTCCCAAGATATCCAAAAACTGCTTAGGTTTTTGTGTTCTACTATAAGGCCAAAATCTACTTCCAATTCCACCTGCCATAATAATGGCGTAGTGATTTTTGTTTTTCTCCATGCGGTTGATAAAAATCATGTTTTATACCAATATAAGAATGATGCTGATTTTCGCACTAAAACATTACATTGATGAGTGCAAATAAAGATTTTAAAAAGCAAATTTTCAAAAAAGGATTTAAGGTGGTAGTTTAGCACCGCTTTTAGCAAAAAGTAGATTACTTAATTAAATACATTGTGGATATGAAAGTTGCCAAGAATAGTGCAAAGGAGAGTCTAAAGGAATTTTTTGGCTTTGATAGTTTCAAAGATGAACAGGAAAAGATAATAGACAGCGTAATAAAAGGAGAGGATACTTTTGTGATTATGCCCACCGGAGGTGGTAAAAGTTTATGTTACCAATTACCAGCATTAATGCTGCCAGGAGTAACGATCATCATTTCGCCTCTTATTGCGTTAATGAAAAACCAGGTAGATCAATTACGTTCTTTTGGAACAGAGAGCATTGCTCACTTCTTAAATTCATCATTAAGTAAAGGCGACATTACCAAGGTTAAAAAAGATGTGAGTAGTGGCGATACCAAATTGCTATATATAGCTCCAGAAACCCTAAAAAAAGAAGAAACAATTGAATTCCTAAAATCTATTAATATCTCTTTTGTTGCTGTAGATGAGGCACATTGTATCAGTGAATGGGGACATGATTTCCGACCTGAATACCGTAGAATTAAGCAAATGATTAAGGAAATAAAGGATGTTCCTATGATGGCTTTAACTGCTACAGCAACTCCTAAAGTGCAGCAGGACATTCAAAAAAACCTTCAAATGGGTGATGCTTTGGTTTACAAATCATCATTTAACCGTACCAACTTATATTACGAAATTAGACCCAAAGGTAAAAAGAACGATGTGCTTAAAGACATTGTTTCATACATTAATACCCGCAAAGGAAAAACAGGTATCATTTATTGCTTGAGCCGTAAAAAAGTAGAAGAAATTGCAGGTGTATTAAAAGCCAATGGCATAAAGGCTTTACCCTATCATGCTGGTTTAGATGCTAAAACCCGCGCAGCACATCAAGATGCATTTTTGATGGAAGATTGTGATGTGATTGTTGCTACAATCGCTTTTGGTATGGGGATAGACAAACCGGATGTGCGTTTTGTAATTCACTATGATGTGCCGAAAAGTATTGAAGGTTATTATCAAGAAACAGGACGAGCAGGACGCGATGGTATAGACAGTGATTGTATATTATACTACAACCCCGCTGACATAGATAAACTTGAAAAGTTTATGAAAGATAAGCCTGTTGCAGAACGTGAAATTGGCGAATTATTAATTTTTGAAACACAAGCGTTTGCAGAATCATCGGCTTGCCGCAGAAAGTTTTTACTACACTATTTTGGTGAAGAGTTTGACGACAACAACTGCAACAAGATGTGCGACAACTGCCGTCATCCCAAAGTAAAAATAGATGCTAAAGCAGAATCAGTATTGGCTTTAAATACCATAAATGCTGTAAAAGGCAAATACGTGTTAAACCATATTGTTGATGTTTTGATTGGAAAGAAAACACATGAAGTTACCTTAAGTGGCCACGAAAAACTAGAATATTTTGGAAAAGGTAAAACCCAAGACGAGAACTTCTGGAAATCGCTCATAAGGGTTTTGTTATTAAATGGATTTATATCTAAGAACATTGAAAACTATGGCTTATTAAGTGTTAACGAGCGCGGTGAAGCATTCATTAAGAAACCGACCAAAATTGAAGTAGCACTTGATCAAAAGTTCGAGAAAGTGACAGATGAAGATGAGAAGGATGTTGAAGTTGAAAACGTTTATGATGAAGTTTTATTTGCCTTGTTAAAAGAGCTCACCAAAACAGTAGGTAAACAGCAAAACCTTCCACCTTACGTTATTTTCCAAGAGCCTTCGCTCGAAGAAATGGCCAGTAAATATCCAACTACTATAGATGAATTGGCTAAGATTACCGGTGTAAATAAGGGTAAAGCCAACAAGTTTGGTAAACCATACATTGAGTTAATTGAAAAATACGTTAAAGAAAATGATATTGAGAAATTAGATGAAATGGTAATGAAGTCGGTTGTAAATAAATCGGCTAAAAAAATTGCCATCATCACCAACATTGATAAAAAAGTAAACCTACCTGATATCGCCCGATCGCAAGGCTTAAAAATGGATGAGTGACTTATTGAAATGGAAAATATCATATTAAGCGGTACCAAGCTTAATCTTAAAAACTACATCAATGATATTGCTGATGAAGATTTACAAGATGAGGTGATGGATTACTTTAGAGGAGCGCAAGAGGATAATTTGGATGCTGCCGTTAATGAGTTTAGCTCAGACTTCAGCAAAGAAGAGGTTCAACTTTTCCGCCTTTACTTTATAGCTGAATACGCATTTTAAATGGGCATTAGTTATTATCCAATAACTTTATACATTTGTTATTACTTAAAATTAAACAGATAAGTGAACGATCATAATAAGTTATCAAAAGTATCCATGGCCGGGCTTTTGGTAACCATGGGTATCATTTTTGGTGATATTGGTACATCACCACTATACGTATTTAAAGCGATAGTAGCGGATAAGGTAATATCACCCGAATTAATTCTGGGAGGCTTATCAGCAGTTTTCTGGACCATTACGCTACAAACAACAGTTAAATATGTAATTATTGTTTTACGCGCAGATAACAACGGTGAAGGAGGAATTTTCTCTTTATATGCACTTATTCGCAGAAGAAGACCTTATTTAATTTTACCTGCAATTATTGGTGGATGTGCCCTTCTTGCTGATGGTATGATTACCCCACCAATTTCTGTTTCGTCTGCAGTAGAAGGTTTACTTATTTTAAACCCTGACATACCTACCATACCTATCGTACTTACCATTATTACTACGTTGTTTTTAATACAACGTGTAGGTACCAGTATTGTAGGAAAAGTATTCGGACCGCTTATGCTAATATGGTTCTTGATGTTGGGTATACTTGGTCTAATCAGTCTTACCTCACATCCTGAAGTTTTAAAGGCATTAAATCCCTATTACGCTTATAACTTGTTGGTGCATTACCCTAATGGGTTTTGGTTATTAGGTGCTGTATTTTTATGCACTACTGGAGCTGAAGCTTTATACTCGGACATGGGACATTGTGGTAAAAAAAATATCCGCATCAGTTGGATTTTTGTAAAGACCACACTTATCTTAAATTATTTCGGGCAAGGAGCTTGGGTAATTAATAGCATAGGTAAGGAAGTTGATAACATCAATCCATTTTATGCCATCATGCCTCAATGGTTTTTACTACCCGGAATTGTAATTGCAACTTTAGCAGCCATTATTGCGAGCCAAGCGATGATCAGCGGATCGTTTACTTTAATAAGTGAAGCACTTCGTTTAAATGTTTGGCCTAAAGTGCGTATTAAATACCCTTCAGAGGCAAAAGGACAGCTATACGTGCCAAGTGTTAACTGGATTTTATGGGCAGGCTGTATGGCAATTGTTTTGTATTTCAAAGAATCATCTAGGATGGAAGCAGCATATGGCTTAGCCATTGTTACCACCATGATGATGACTACCATATTGCTATCAAGTTACTTACGCAAAATAAAAACGCCTAAGGCGATCGTTTTAATTATAACAATTGTATACCTCTCAATAGAATCGTGTTTTTTAATTGCAAACATTATTAAAATACCTCATGGTGGCTGGATGACGTTGCTTGTTAGTTTACTTTTTATAACCATTATGTGGGTTTGGTATAAAGGAAGAAAAATAAAAAACCGCTTAACCGAGTTTGTTAAACTTCGTGATTACATTCCTATACTACAACAATTAAGTAATGATACTTCTGTACCAAAGTATGCAACCCATTTGGTTTACTTAACCAGTGCTGACAATACCATGGAAGTGGAGAATAAAGTTGTTTATAGCATCTTGCAAAAACAACCTAAACGTGCCGATATCTATTGGTTTGTGCACATACATGTTGATGATCAACCTTACACTATGCAGTATAAAGTTGACCACATTGCTAGCCATGATGTAATTAAAATTGATTTTAGGCTAGGGTTTAGGGTTGAACAAAAAATTAACTTTTACTTCCGTAAGGTGGTAGAAGAATTAATGAAAAACCACGAAGTGGATGTAACAAGCAGGTATGCATCATTAAGTAAGCTAAACATTACTGGCGACTTCAGATTTGTAGTGTTAAAACGCCATTTAAGTTACGAAAACGAGTTGAGTGTTTACGAAAGTTTAATTATGGATGGCTACAGTATACTTGATACTTTAAGTTTAAGCGAAGAAAAAGCGTTTGGCTTGGATACTAGCTCGGTTACTATAGAAAAAGTACCTATGATTGTTGCACCAGTTAAAGAGTTTAAACTAAAACGGGTTTATAAATAATGGATGGTACCATACGTGCAAATATTAAACGAGGTGATTTGGTTCATATTATTTTAAAAAAGGACCAACGCAGCGGAGTGTTAACAGAAGGAATTGTAAAAGATCTATTAACCAGCGCACCAAAACACCATAGAGGCATTAAAGTAAGGCTTGAAGATGGACAAATTGGACGCGTACAAGAAATTATAGAAGAAGATTTTTAAATAAAATAGGCTGTCATCAAATCATGAGACAGCCTATTTTATTTTTAAGTAATTGAATGTTTTATTCTACAATCTTAACATACATGTTTTTGATTGCCACTTCGTAATTTTTCTCTACAACTTTACGCTTAATTTTTTGTGTTGGCGTCATTTCTTCTGCTTCTAAAGTAAACGGTTTACGCTTAACAATAAAATGGCGCACACGCTCAAACTTTCCTAGATCTTTCTCAAACTTGCGCATGTCCTCTTCAATCCATTTATGTACTTTTTCGTCATCAATAAAATCAGAACCTTCATTAAAATACTTATCATCCACCCCAAAGGTTTCTTTCATTTCTTCACGGCTAGGCACAACAATAGCGGTTAAGTATTCTTGCTTATCACCTATTAAAAAAATCTGCTCAATTTTTGGAGATTTTAAATATGCATTTTCTATGGGTGTTGGGTAAACATTTTTACCAAACGAGTTCACT
>CALPIR020000026.1 GCA_943323675.2 Chitinophaga pinensis
GCATTTCTTATGGTGTTTGAAATTGCATCATTTTGAAGATTTATAATACTTGCTGCAGTAGTATTGTTTGTGTTTTGAAAGGTTAGACGCCTAAAGTTAGATGAAAATGTATCTCTACCATCTATGATAAAATTACGCGCACTGTTCAAAACAAATAGCGGTGTTGCAGCATTGGCATTAATCAATACGTTATTACCAAAAAGCGGCTTAAAAGTAACCGTATTGGTTGCACTCATACCCGAGGCACTTGTGAGGTTTATTGGAAAAGTTTCTCCTGATGCTATATCATAAAGAGTATCACATAAATTGAAAAAAACTGGACCAGAAACCCCAACATTTGAAAGTATACTTGCAGCTTCATTAATCGTTAAAAAATTACAGTTGTTTTTACCTATTGTATAACTACCGTTTAGAGGCGAACGCATTAGCCGAACAATGGTGTCATTTGTATTAATAGTATCCAATTGACTATTTGGAGAAGTTGTCCATGCTTTAATTCTGTATAATTGGTTATTATTGAAATTTGCCGTTCCAAGATTAACAAAAGCGAAATTACTGCCGATACCGCCAATGGTATCCAATAAACCCACATAATTTGTAGGAGTTTGGGGAATTCCATTGATCTCCCAATTTAAATTAACTGTGGTAATTTGATTTAATCCAAAGTTTCTAACTCTGGCTACAACAGGCTGTATACCTGCTGTAAAAACAACTGGTGTATCTATGCTTGTAACTCCCGCATCATTAAATGATGGAGGTGCTGAAATTATTTCAATTTCTCTAAAATTGAGGTTACTATTTTGTCCAATCGCACCTGCAACAAAATTGGTAATTCTAATGCGCGTACTTGTTACAGGGCTTGGAAGAGTTATTGTATTGATGCAATTGGCTTGATTTAAACCTGAAAAAGTATGTGCATTTACGTAAGTAGTACCATTCCATGTTTGTACAACGCCACCAGCCAAAAATCTACCCGTTGTTTGGCCGTGGTGTATAACAATGCTTTCAATTCTTTGAGGGTTTGCCCACTCCCAAAGCATCCATTCTGTGCCATCCGGAGGAGCAGTTGTCCAAACGAAAGATTGCTGAGCGCCACATGTACCTATATTTAGGTCATTAATTAGATTCCATTGAAATGGAGCTTGGGCATTTCCAAAAGCACTAACAGTTGCTAATGGCGCAATATTAGTTTGCGAATACGCCTTAAAAAAAATTGTTGCCGATAGTGATATCAACAAAAAGATGGACCTAAAAAGTATGTGTTTTTTCATATAACTAATTATTACATTTTACTTAATTTGATAAATATTTTAATGTCTAATTTCGAAACCAACTTATTCATAATTAGAGTATTGGGCAATATTGTTAAGCTGATTGGATAGGTATTTGTTTCTAGTGCCCCTAATGTAAAATAGCCATTAGTCTCTACCCCCTCTGTTGTGAAGGCTTTTCTGTTGTATACCAATGGAAACACAATTTTTTGTATTAGGGATGAAACCACTTCATCCGTTGAAGTAGAAACTACGGAAACACAAATAATTGGCTTATAAGTTCTTATACTACTCGTAAATGAATAGGTTGATGAAACTCGAGCAACAGCCGAAGTTGCCAAGAAGATCAACAACGAGAAGGCACTTAAAAGCCTTGTCAATCTTAGTTTGTAGTGTTGATTCATATGATAATTTTTATTGAGTTATTTTAATGCTATCTTAATACAATGTATTATTCGAAGATATATTTTATATGAAAAATTGAAATTTTATTTTAATATAAATTATATTTAAATATAATATATCATATATAGTATTGTAAATCAATAATTTATAATAATGTAAAATTATTAATGACATTACAATTCAATTTTCATTTTAATGATATAATTAATTTTAAGTTAAACTTTAAATTTTATTTGAAGTAGTATAAAATATTATGAACTGATCACCGACAACAAGCACAATACATTTAATACCTTTGAATATTATGGCAAATAAAAACACACTTAAGCTAGTCCGTCAGGATATCAAATTCTTAACCATTTTTAGCTTTATAATAACAATTGCACTTTTGCCATTTTTTAATGCAACAGTATTTTCGATTGACGATTACCACTTGTTTTATGAAGGTATTAACAACCCCAATACCATTCGTTTTTCAATAGAAAGCGGACGTTGGTTTGGAATTATTATGTTTAAATTTTGGAGTTTATTTATTGGCAATGGAGGATTTAGTGGAATAATAGTTTCATATATTTCTGTATGTATACAATTCATATTTTGCGCTTATATATTGGTGAAATCATATAAACTAAACACACAAAGTTGGTATATTCCTGTTGTAATATCGCTTGGTTTCATACATGTTTTTAGTGCAGAAATATTAACCTTTAAAATAGGGTTAATGGTTAACATCGGGTTTTCTTTTTTGTATGCTATTTCGTTTTACTCATGGTATTTGATGCAAAAATTCGATAGCAGATTTTTTTTAGCTTTGATCGGTATTGTTTTATCATTAGCAGCATATCAAGTAATTATTAATGTCCTTATTGTAATTACTTTATTAGGTTTTGTTCTTGAAATAACCACCTTACAGAAAGATGAAGTCCTATCAATAAAAAAGTTTAAACAGAATCCTTTTGTTGTAAGGCTCGTTGGCATTATTATGGGTACAACAATATACCTAATAGCCAATAAAGCTATTTTAGCCTTTATGGGTTTAGCAAGTTCAAATCGTTCACAGTTTATCAAATTATCAAATATCGATTTGAGGGTTAATCAAATTTATATGCTATTTAAAAATATACTTTTTGACGCAAACTCATTCTTAATACCGCAACCAATTAAGTTTCTGTTTTTGGGTGTTACATGCCTAACATTAATTTTAATTGTAACAAATATTGGACGTAAGTTGAATGCTTTTTATTATAAATTATTGTTTGCAATTGGTTTAATAACTCTTGTACTAACAAGTTTATTATCTACTGCTATATCAGGTCTATTTCTTGAAGTCTGGTGGATGGTTCCAAGAATGATTACAGGATTTGGTATGTTTACCATGCTAATTTTTATTCTCGCATTTCAAATCAATAAATCTGCATTTATACATAAACTACTCTTATTGGCATTAATAATAACTACTGTGTCTCATATTAGTATGAACCATAATATTGCCAACGATCAAGCATACCTCAATTTTTTAGATAGGAGTAAAGCGCAAAGAATACTAAGCGAACTGGAAAAAATTGACGGATTCAAAACAAAGAGACTATACATTCATCAACGCCCAGATTGTTGGGTAAATGAGTATAACATCAAAACAAATGTTGGCGATATGAATTTGTCGGCATTCTGTGCATCGTGGTCTAAATACAGAATTTTGGAATATGTTGCAGGATACCCAATTACACCAACCAATAATAACGACAACCGCTATATTGATAGTTTATATCAAACCACTAATGAAAAGGAGAAACCACTTTGGCCACATAAAAAAGGCATATGGGTAAATGATAGCATTATTGCAATTTTCCCTTAACCTATTAACTTTTCAAACCACGATTTCTTTTCAAACTTCTCCACCCAATTATTTAAATATTGGTCCTGTATTAAACTGTGTGTATTCAGGTATAATTTTAAATGCCAAGCAAAAGCAGAACGTGCTTGCTTAAACGGGCGTTTATATTTTTGCTTATTTAAGAATATAAACAACTCGTTAAGTTCAGTTTTATCCATGTATCTTAGTTTACAAAAATTATTGAACTCCTGCTGCAAATTATCGGGTATTGAAAGTTGGGCGTATCGATGAATATCTTTTCTTATTTGAATTGCAAAGTCTTCTTGGGTATCGTCAGCTTTAGGATTATCACTAACAAAATAAGAAATTAAAGGCGTTTGAAGGTTATAGAAATTTAAATTATGTTTTAAGCAACTTAACCAAAATCCATAATCTTGGGCTCGCACGTATTGGGAATTGTATTTAACAACCTGCCCCCAAAATTTAGGCTTATTTTTAAGCATTACAGACGGGTTGGCCATTGGACTATTTATTAATAAATATGCCGCAATCATCTCATGACGCTCGTTTAAAGGCCAAGTATTTTCTGTTTCATTAACCACAAACATGCCAGAACAAATGTCTATATGCGGATTAGCCTCCATAAATGCAACTTGCTGCTCAAAACGAGTAGGGAAAGACTTATCATCGCTATCATTGTATGCAATGTAAGGACTTGTTATTTGTGGCAAAATAAAATTTAACACATCAGATTTTAAAAAAATATGCTCGGGTAAAATCACCACACGATGCAAACAAGTAATTTCTACCTCAATAGGTTTATGCGTTAAAATCAACCACTCTAAATCACTAAATGTTTGGCGATTCATGCCAATAACACATCGTTCAAAACGACTTTCGTTTTGATGCAGGTATGTAACAACAGTTAGTTTATTCATTAATGCTTAAAGTGTAAGTTCGAAGAAAACAATTTTACACTAACATATAACATAGTATTTAAGTAACAACTAAAATTTAATGCTTGCTTAACACTATTGGTTATGCCTCATTATAATTTATTACATTCGTCATGTGCAAAAAGCCATAACAACAATACAATTATTAACTGCTTTTATTCTTTGCGTTTTACCTTTTCGAGTAATTTCTCAAAAAGCTGACATCCAACTTTTACGTTATTTAAACAGTAACCACAATGCATCGGCAGATCCAATATTTAAAACCGTTACCAACAGTGTATTTCCAATAGCTTTTGCTGTGCCTGCAGTTGTTACCAGTTTACATCTTTTAAAAAAAGACAGTGCAAATAAACAACGAGCAATTATAATTGGTAGTACATTAATTATTTCATCGGCAGTTACTGGAATACTTAAATATAGTATACAACGGGAAAGACCATTTGTTACCTATCCTGACGTTAAACACATCACACCAGAAGATAGTTATTCGTTTCCATCTGGACACACCTCTACCGCTTTTGCATTAGCCACCTCTGTTACCATTTCATACCCTAAATGGTACGTGGCTGCGCCAGCTTATTTGTGGGCCTCCTCAGCTGCTTATTCTCGTATGCGGTTCGGGGTGCATTACCCAAGCGATGTTTTAGCTGGGGCTTTAATAGGAAGTGGTTCGGCATGGTTATGCTACAAACTAAACAAGCGCTTACAACAACGTAAATAAATTACTTTAAAGATCCGTAACAAACATGGCATAAATACCTATGGTTTGTTTGTTAATGGCATTACGTAATTTTTTGATCAGAGTATTCTGTTTTACCAAAACAAAAAAACGGTATACCCGTTATTTCAATTTTTATTAAAATACTGCTTGAATCAGAAAGATATTCACTAAAGAATAATTTCTTATTAAGATGAGTAAAGTTAAAGTAGTTCCAAGCACTTGTGTTTTTTAATGTAGCAACTATTAAAGCTACAATAATTAACAGAATAAGCATAGAATCTTGTTATTTAACTAAATATATTAAATACAATTAAACTACTAACATAAGCTAAGGCTGTCATATACACAAATTGTACAATAGGCCACTTCCACGATTGTGTTTCGGATTTTACAATGGATAAGGTGCTCATACATTGCATAGCAAATGCATAAAAAACCATTAACGAGAGTATCGTGGCAACAGAATAAAGCGGTTCGCCTTTTTCATTTTTTTCGGCTAACATTTTATGTTTAATAGAGTTTAAGTCTTCGCCCTCTGCGCCTCCTCCCACACTATAAATGGTACTCATAGTACCAACAAAAACTTCTCTAGCAGCTAATGATGTTAACAAGGCAATTCCCATTTTCCAATCAAAACCAATTGGTTTAATTGCAGGTTCAATCCATTTTCCAAACTCACCCGCATAACTTGCTTGCAAACGTTCGGCACTTTTTTGTGCAGCTAGTTCTTCACTGCTCATAGTAGCATCAGCACTCATAGCTAGGGTTGCATATTTTTCGTCAATTGCTCGCATACTACCTCGCGGACCAAAAGATGCAAATGCCCATAATATTACAGATACAGCAACAATAATTTTACCTGCACCAACTACAAATGCACTTCCTTTTTCATATAAGGTAATAAGCAAATTGTTCCAAACGGGTAATTTATAGCTTGGTAATTCCATCATAAAATAAGCTGTTCCTTTTGATTTAACAAACAACTTAAACACCGCAGCACTTGCCAAGGCTGCAATAAATCCAAGTAAATACATGGCCATTAAAACCACACCATGTACATTAAATGGGCCCCATTTTGCTGTTTCAGGAACCAGCATTCCAATTAATAAAGTATAAACAGGCAAGCGTGCCGAACAACTCATTAATGGTGTTACCAATATGGTTATTAACCGCTCTTTTTTATTCTCGATACTTCGACTTGCCATTATACTTGGAACTGCGCAGGCCATACCACTAATAAGCGGAACAATACTTTTACCATTCATTCCGAATGGTCGCATAATCCTATCCATAATAAAGCCTACACGCGCCATGTAACCAACATCTTCGAGCACAGCAATAAATGCAAATAGGATAATAATTTGTGGCAAGAAAATAATTACTCCACTTAATCCTGCCACTACACCATGCACTAATAAATCGTTAAGAACACCATCTGGCAGGGATTTTTCTATAGTTGCATTTAACCAAGCAAATCCCATTTCAACCAAATCCATTGGATAAGCACTCCAAGAAAATATGGCTTGAAAAACAAAAAAAAGTAAACTTAAAAAAATGACCAATCCCCATATGCGATGGGTTAAAATCACATCCGCCTTTTGGGTTATGTTTTTAATTACATGATTTGTTTTTTGCCTACGGCTTAATCTAACTGCATCATCAATAACTTTATAACGCTGTAAAATTTCTAACTCTTGAAACTGCTTTGGGTTAAAGTTATATTTTTCGAAAGCTGCATTAATCTGTTTGGCCTTATTGTTTAAATAAACCCCGGCATTAATAGCGTATTGTAAAGCAGCATATGGATTTTTTTTATCTGTAATTTCACCTATTTCATTTAATAAGTTTTGATCAACTTGGTTGATATTAAAATAGGTTACTTTTTTGTGTTTGCTTTCGTCAAGCAATAAATTTTTAATTTTTAATATCCCCTCTTTATTTCGTGCATTAATAGAAACAACAGGAATGCCAAGCTCTTTAGCTAATATATCCAACTCGTAAAAAACACCTTTACGCTCAGCTAAATCAACCATATTTAACGCTAATATTACAGGTACGCCCAAATCTGCTACTTGCGTTAGCAATAACAAATTACGTTTAAGGTTACTCGCATCGGCTATAAACAATACTAAATCAGGAAAATTTGTTTCAGCCTTGTTGCGCAAGATATCATAGGTAACTAATTCATCAGCCGATTTTGGGTACAGACTGTAAGTGCCAGGCAAATCAATAATTTGTGCCCTTGTTTCAGCATTTAAATTACAATAGCCAATTTTCTTCTCAACTGTAGTGCCCGGGAAATTACTTACTTTATGATTTAATCCCGTTAAGGCATTAAACAAACTGGTTTTACCACTATTAGGGTTACCGGCTAATGCAACTGTTATTTCCTGCTTCACAATAATTATTTAACTTTTATATCAATACAATCAGCATCACTTAAGCGCAAACACATTTTATACTCACCAACCCTAATGGCAATAGGATCGCCAAAAGGAGCAATGTTTTCAAGTTCAACTTCTTCGCCTGGTAATAAGCCCATTTCAAATAACTTTAAACTAAGCTCTTGGCCTTGCACTGCAATAACTGTTGCTATTTGGTTAAACTTTAGTTCGGATAGTTTCAACTTGATGTTATTATAGTTTGGTGTGCGAATTTAGATTATTTCTAAAGAAGGAAAAAATGATTGATGACATAATTTAACACACATAAAATCCTTGACGATCAACTTAATTACATAAAATTGGCACATTTGACTTAAAATATAAATTTCCCCATTTACAAATCTACCTGCATATTTGCAGCATGAGCAAACCAACAATTTGCGGATTTACCATGGTACGTAATGCCATTAAGTTTGATTATCCTATTGTAGAGTCTATTAAAAGCATTTTGCCAATAGTGGATGAGTATTTGGTGGCTATTGGTAATAGCGATGATGGTACTTTAGAGTTAATCAAAAACATTGGCTCGCCAAAAATAAAAATTATTGAAACCATTTGGGATGATGACTTACGTCAAGGCGGACAAGTATTAGCGGTTGAAACCAATAAATCGTTTGATGCCATAGGAGATCATTTTGATTGGTGTTTTTACCTGCAAGGAGATGAAGTTGTGCATGAAAAATACCACCAAACCATTTTAGATAATTGTGCGAAATACAAAGACAGAAAAGAGGTAGAGGGTTTATTGTTTGGCTACACACATTTTTATGGCAGTTTTGATTATGTTGGCGACTCACGTACTTGGTACCGTAAAGAAATACGCATCATAAAAAATGACAAAAGTATACGAAGCTATAAAGATGCGCAAGGATTTAGAAAAGCAGGACGAAAGCTACAGGTTAAACCTATTAATGCACAAATTTATCATTATGGATGGGTACGCGACCCTAGATTTCAGCAGGCCAAACAAGAAAGTTTTAACAAACTTTGGCATAGCGATGATTATGTGCAACAAAATGTAGCTAATGCAAACGAATATGATTATAAAACCATCGACTCTTTAAAGCGATTTGAGGGCACTCATCCTGCCATCATGAAAGAACGTTTAGAGCATATGAACTGGGCGTTTACATGGGATATTAACCAAAAGAAATTTTCATTTAAAGAAGGTTTTTTATATTGGTTTGAAAAACTAACTACTAAACGTTTATTTGAGTATAAGAACTACAAGGAGATCTAGTCTTAATCACACTGAGCCTATCGGATTGATTTTTGTTAAATGGTTAACTTTTAAAAACAAAAAACCACAGCGCCCTAAAGCACTGTGGTTAGTAAATTTGTATTTAGATACATTATTTAATTTTTGCAGTAAAGGGGTTTTTTAAACCACTGAAATCGGATAAGTCCATCTTAATAGAACCTACAAATATTTCGCTTTCAGCACGTATTGGTAATTTGTTTTCATCATCGGTTACCCATAAGGTTAGCGCATCAGTATCTTTAAACAACCTTCCTTCTAACAACTGTGGCTTTACTTTTAATGTACGAAATGTCCCTAAATCTGTTTTTATAATTTCTTTACCAACGTACTTAAAACGCAACGGGTAGTTTTTCCCATCCATATAAAAGTTAACAGGAAAAACATCCCCTGGTTTAGCATTGGTCATGTCTGTAGAACGGGCAAAGTAAATGGCCGAAGCAACGTCTTGTGTGCGATCACCAATTTCTAACTTCCCTTTTACACTACTATTTGCAATTCCTTTTTCGTGGTCAAATAATACCAAATCAATGGCCTTATATCCACCTTCACGTACATTTTTAGTGGCTTTCCATGGTATTAACGCTTCTTCATCCATATAAGACTCAAATTGGTCTTTAACCTTAAACATCATGTCAACCATACCGCTTGATTTACCAAAAACCTTGATGTAGTAAGCGTTGCGATTATTTACCTTAGCAGGTTTATTAGCCACTTCAAAATCGGCTGTTCCACCATTAATCAAGCCATAATACACTTTGTACTTTAGCTTTTCGCCATAGGTAAAAGCAGTATTTGTTCTTTTAGAAATTTCGTATTTCTTATCAATAGGCTTACTCACCTCTATTGGTGGGTTTTGGGCAAGGGCTACTCCAAAAAATAAACCAGCTGTTAATACAAATTTTCTCATGACAATAATATTATTGCTTAATCAAATACAAAATGCTTGCCAAAATTATATCCAAATTATTCACCTGTGTAATGCTTTTTTAATTAACCTGGTTAAATATTGAATTCAATCCCTTGAGCCAAAGGCAATTCTTTACCATAATTAATGGTGTTGGTCTGCCTGCGCATGTATGCCTTCCAGCTATCACTTCCGCTTTCACGCCCGCCACCTGTTTCTTTTTCGCCACCAAATGCACCACCAATTTCTGCACCACTCGTTCCAATATTTACATTAGCAATACCACAATCGCTACCTGCAGCACTTAAAAATACTTCAGCCTCTTGTAGGTTATCCGTAAAAATTGATGAACTTAAACCTTGACGAACCCCATTTTGAAGTGCAATGGCTTCATCAATGGTATTATATTTCATCAAGTATAATATTGGAGCAAAGGTTTCTTGTTGAACAATTTCAAAATGATTTTCGGCTTCAATAACAGTTGGTTTCACATAACAACCACTTTCGTAACCCGCTCCAGTTAAAACCTCTGCACCACAAAGTACTTTCCCTCCCTCTAGTTTCGCTTTCTCAATTGCATTCAAGTAGGCATTAACTGCGTCCTTATCAATTAGCGGACCAACTAGGTTTTTAGGATTTAAAGGGTCGCCAATGGTTAATTGAGTATAAGCTTTAACCACGGTATCCTTAAATTTATCGTACACACTACTGTGCATAATTAACCTGCGGGTACTTGTACAACGTTGACCTGCGGTACCAACCGCACCAAATACAACAGCACGAATGGCGATATCTAGATTGGCATGTTGCGATAAAATAATGGAATTATTTCCTCCCAACTCTAATAAACTTTTACCCAAACGAGCACCAACAGTTTGCCCAACAATTTTACCCATACGGGTAGAACCTGTAGCAGAAATTAAAGGTACACGTTCGTCTTTGCTCATTAACTCACCTACCTGATAATCGCCATTAATTAAGCAAAAAATACCTTCAGGGAGATTATTAGACTTAAGTACTTGAGCCATTAAATTTTGGCAAGCAATAGCACTTAACGGAGTTTTTTCTGATGGCTTCCAAACACACACATCACCACAAACTACAGCAAGCATACTATTCCAACTCCAGACTGCAACAGGGAAATTAAATGCCGATATGATACCAACAATTCCTAATGGATGCCATTGCTCATACATGCGGTGGTTAGGTCGCTCACTGTGCATAGTTAAACCATACAACTGACGCGAAATACCAACTGCAAAGTCGCAAATGTCAATCATCTCTTGTACCTCGCCTAAGCCCTCTTGGTAGCTCTTGCCCATCTCGTAACTAACTAATTTACCTAAAGGCTCTTTATATTCGCGCAACAAATTTCCATATTGACGAACGATTTCACCACGCTTAGGAGCAGGTAATGTTCTCCATGTTTTAAATGCTTCAGCAGCCGTAGTTATTACTTTTTCGTATTCTGCAGGTGTGGTATATTTTACCTTGCCAATCAAGGCACCATCTACAGGCGAGAAAATCGCTTTAATAGGTGCATCATCAGAACTAAAATGGCTTTGTCCGGTAGAAGTACCGTTGTTAACATCTAAAATGTTTAGGGCCTTTAACACGTCATTTATCATGTTTTTATATGCTTAATAATTAGATGCAAATTTAGCTAAATTCATTTAAGAACAAGTTAAGTGTATATCTTACCATACACATATTAAATTTAAATCACACAGATTTATTTATCAATTCATTACAATTTGTATATTGTACCAAATTTCAACCTTATTGAAAACCTGCATCACTAGACCTTTACTTGCACTTTTAGTGCTTTTTATTGGATTTTCGCTTAAAGCGCAAGACGTTGATATTGACTCTTTAAATAGCGCAATATTCAATCATATAAATACCCAACGTGTAGCTTCTGGTATAGAAGACTTGGTATTAACCGAGGTGATGGAAAACACCGCTCAAGACCAGGCAAATTATTGTACATTAGTAAAATCCGAAACCAATACACAAAAAGAGCTGAAGAAAAGTACTGCTGCATTGCGAGTAACCTTTTTTGGAGGTATAAAAGATGGAATACCACAAGAAATTATTTTTAGTGAAGCAGTGAAGAATAGCCGTGGTATTGATTATGGCACAGGGGAATTACTTGCCAAGCTGATAAAAAAATTAGACAAAACCAGTTTTAAAAAATTATATACGAGACCTGATCTATACTGTGCAGGTATAAGAGGTTCATTCGATCCTATCAGTAATAAAGTTTATTTCTGTTTAATTATGGGTGATATTAACATCATCAACAATACATCTGCGCATAGTAAGGAATTAGATAAAAATTACAAAGTAAATACACATGGGCTTCATTGGTGGATGAGAAGAACAGGTTGCCGCATTAATTGTGTATTTGGAAAATGTGATGAAGGAACTGTTTGTAATGCATACGATGATTTAAAAGAGTTGTTTAGTAAGGTTGATATTGATAAGGGGTTTTATATAAAAGATAAAAAACTTTACCTGCGCGAAGATTTTAAAAAATACTTTATTAGTGATGATAGGAATACCACCAAATTAATTGCTGATAACAACGATAGGTTATTAATTTACATCATAGAAAAATCTCAATTCCCTTGTAATACCTCATACAATATTTCTGTTGGGGCTGCGTCTCAAGCAGGATTACAAATTGGATTAAAACCAGTTAAATTAAGTGGATTAATAGCCAAAGGTGATTTAACCATTGATAAACTGCCAGAAGGATTCTCGGAAAATTTCGAAATTGGTATTAAGGTAGTAAAGTATTGTGATGAAAAAGTAAAATGTGAGGTATATGATTTCTACGACAAGCTTAACCGATTAAAGCCATACTTTACCCCAGTTGCTTTCGAGGAGTTGCCGCTGCTTTTGGACACTCAAACAGCTAAAACTCCTGAACCATTTATTGAAGTTAAAACATTAAGTTGGAATATCCCTTTTGAGCGTAATAAGTTTGAATACAAAAAAAATGATATTTCGCCTATTATTGATAGCTTAAACGAGCCTAAGTTTATTATTCAAGAGATAAAAATAACTGCTTATTCATCAATGGAGGGCGACTCGGTGAAAAACTTTGAGTTACAACGTAAGCGCTCGGCAAGCATTATTAAAGTTTTAGAACAACAACAAGCAGGTACAAAAATAAAATACACCGTTAATCAAGGAAATTCTTGGGATATTTTCCGCAGACAAATTGTATTAACCAATTATTATTACTTAGCAGATAGCACCCCTGCATATGTGCGCATACAATTAAATAAAGACACCGCTTTATCGCGTAAAATAGAATATCTGCTTCAGGCAGAACGTTTTGCTAGTATAGACATGCGCGTGGCTTTTGATTTAAAAAAATTAAGCGAAGATGATTATTGGGCATACCGCATACAAAAGGCTATTGAAAAGAAAGATGTGAAACGCGCATTAAATAACCAAACTGCTTTAATTAAATTGTACCAAGCGGGTAAAATTAGCAACGAAAAGTTTATGGCAGTACCAATACCTCAAGACAAAAAATATATTGCTTTATTAAATAACAAAAACTTATTTATTAATAATGATGCAGAGAAAATATCGCGTTTTGACGAACTAAGAACATTGGACCCAAATAACCCAATTATTAAATACAACTATCTAGCATTAAAACTCAATTCAGCAAGTAAATTAGACAATAATACTCGAAGAGAAGAATTACAAATACTTTCGTCACTTTTCAGCTCATTAACGGCTACAGTAATTCCAGTTAATTTATACAACACCCTAAGGTCAAGGTTTCATCCAGTAACCAACGATGCACGTAAATCAAAAAAGGCAGAATCATATAAAAATATAAAAGAACTATCTCAAAGCAGCCCAATATTAGAGTCGGTATTTTTAGCCGACTATTATGCTGAACAAAAACGATTTGATTTGGCTGCACAAATTTTATTTGATCATTACAAAGATGTTGATGATGACAATAAGGCGTTATGTAAAGAATTTTGCTTACGCATGTTATACTACGGTAAAGCAAGTAAAATAGAGTCTTTTGAAAAACAGTACCAAGGGGTATTTAAAAAACTACAAAAAACTAACCCCGAAGTATTTTGCGAAATTTTTGCAAAATCAAAAGTATCGTTTAAGTTTTTTGAAAACCTACATATCAAAAAAATGTATTGCGATGCTTGTGCATCAAAATAAATAATCCATATCAACACTAATTATTTAAGGATTTATTACATCTGTAGCCTTTTCCGTGATGCCTAAGTAGCCCTTTCTTCAAAGGCTTTGGAACACTATTCTTGGTATAACATTGCATCATTATTCACATCAAGAAACTACCAGAAAACTTATAACTGTTTTACAACTATACGTAACTCAAAAATAGGTACAACTAGTAGTATACGTTTTGTTAATACACGAATTTTGCATTTGTTGAATACCCATTAATCATACTATTAAGCTTAACCATAAAAGCTGTTATAGTATTTTTGAAGTTGTGAATGAGCACCTAGATATGTATATGCCGCAAATTAAAAAAGGCCGAAGTAAACTTCGGCCTTTATAAGTAAGATATAATTAGCATTAATGATTACCAATAATTCGCATCACCACGTCTACCCGATTTACGTTGAGGCTTAAACTTAAATGCAATTGCAATTTCGTTTTGAGCGGGAGCATATCGGGTAAATTCGCCTGTAAAGTGATAGTAATTATATGCAACCAAAAAGCTGTTAATATTAAAACCAAGACCTGCAACAGCAGCTCCACTAGATCTATAACCTAGTTGCAACTTGAATGCATCATTAAAATACATACTTAACAACCCATCAATTACTTTTTGTGTATTGGTAAAGTTATAAAAATTTATTACTGGTTTTAAATAATTGGTTGATGAATGTCCTCCTAAATTAAACTTATAGCTAGCTCCAACTAGTGCAAATGCACTAAGTGGCTCAGAAACGCTTACCAACATAGGTGATGCTGCGTAAAGCTCTAAACCATTTCGGTTTTGATAAAGTATTCCAGCACCAGTAGTAAATAAAAACTGATTAAGTTGGGGAGCATCAATATTAGGATCCGCAAGGTTAACATTAGAACTCAATAAGTCTTTATCTAAAGCTGTTTGTATAAATCCTAAACTTAATCCTAAACTCAAATGATCATCTCTAGATAAATCAACTTTAACGGAATAGGCTGCCTCTGCGTTGGTGGTTTGAAAAACTCCTGCATTATGACTAATAAACTTTAAACCAACTGAAGAGTTACCATATTTAGGAACATTATTTAAAGGTGTATGTACACTAAAATTAATGGTACGAGCAGAAGAACTAGCACCGCCCACTAGGGTACGGGCATTAAACATAGCAAATGGTGCGCCTGAGGTACCTGCAACAGCAGGGTTAGCAATAAATGGATTTAACAACGTAGTGTAAAACGTTTCACGGTATTGTGCATTAGCATTATTCGCGAAAAAATGTAATGCAACTAATACAATTGTTAATTTTATAAATTTCATCATGATTTAAGCCTATTTAATTACTTAACAAAAACATTTAGTGTACCCTTAAATTCTTTACCTATTTTGGTGTTATAGAACAAGTAATAGTATACACCATTTGTAATCCTATTTCCTCCAACCATACCATTCCAATCATTTTGGTAATTACTTGTTATTGAATATAATTCAATACCAATATCATTAAAGATTTTTAAGCTATAATCAGCATAAAGTGTAACGTTCTCTATTTCAAAAAAATCGTTTACACCATCACCATCAGGCGACATGAAATTATTAACTGGTAAAGGCTTGTTAAGCTCAATCTCGTCTCCCACATTTATGGTAATTTCTGCGGTATCTGCAAGAACTGTGCTGATTGATTGGTTATCCTTAACCAATACTTTTATCTTGTATCGATTTGTTTTCTCGTAATCGAACGCTACAGTATTAGTAAGTAACCCTGTATTTTCATCAATTTCAAAGAAATCAGTTGAGGTAATGATGCTATACTTTAGAACAGAAGAAGCATCAGGACTTGAAGATGAGATAACTCCAATACTTGTTCCAGCAGGGTCGTTCTCCATTATGGTAAAGGTCTGATCATTAATGTTCGGCTTTTCTTTGGTATCAATTACATTAATAATAAAAGTATTTTCAAAAGTTTCACCATCTTTATCTTCCACCCTTATCCTAACATTATAAGTAGCTTTAGTTTCGAAATCAGCAATAAAATTACTGAACAGTGTTTTACCTTCAATAATAAAAGAACCATTGTCTTGATCGCCAGACCCTGCTACAAATGAATAACTATGCCCTTCGTTGGCATCCTCATCAGCAGTGGTAAATGCACCAATACTTTTTTGTATGGAATCATTTTCCTGTAATTTAACACTAGAAATTTTCAACTCAGTTGGAGCATCACTAGCATCTAGAATACTAATTGTATATGCACTTTCTATAAATGAATTTATCTGATCATTACTTCTTACACGAACAGAGTAAGTACGTTTGTTTTCGTAATTAAATATCTGATTGCTGTATAAAGAGTCTTGAGCAATATAAAACAA
>CALPIR020000027.1 GCA_943323675.2 Chitinophaga pinensis
AGAGCTATTGTACGTTTAAATACTGATGCTGTTAAAATTAGCAAATTAGAACAAAAGGGTGTGAAGGTGATTCAGGTAGATACCAATAATCAATCTGAAATTGCAATGCATTGTAAAGGTGCGCATTGTTTCGTATCAGCCATAGCAGGATTAGATGAAACAGTAATTGATGCACAAAAAATATTTCTAGATGCTGCAGTGCAGGCGAATGTTCAGCGGTTTATACCAAGCGACTATTCAAGTGATTTCACTAATTTAACTAGGGGCGAAAACAGAAATTTAGATTTCAGAAGAGTATTTCATGAGTATCTTGAAACTAGGCCAATTAAAGGGACAACAATATTTAATGGACCTTTTATGGATTTGTTAACTACCGATATGCCTTTGATACTATTTAAACAAAAACGAATTCTATGCTGGGGAAACCCAAATCAAATAATAGAATTTACAACCATGGATAATGTTGCTGAATTTACTGCAGAAGCAGCACTTGATGTAAACACACCAAGATACTTGAGAATTGCAGGTGATAGACTTTCATGCAATGAATTTGTGAAATTGCTTTCTGAGCTTACATCAAAAAAATACAAACTATTTAGACCAGGTGGAATTAGCCTTCTAAATTTTGTAATCAAAATATCTAAGTTCTTTTCGCCTTCAAAAAACGAACTTTACCCTGCATGGCAAGGAATGCAATACATGCGAGATATCATGGAAGGGAAAATTATTTTTCAAAAATATGATAACGATAGGTATTTAAATATAAAGTGGACATCAGTTAAAGAATTTTTAGTTGCCCAAGAAATAAACAGTAAATAATATATTTATTGAATGAAGAAAACCGAATATCCTTTCAATAAAATGTATAGAGGTTATCGTTTAATTAAAGCAGCTTGGTGAAAATAAAGGTGAAAATTAACTACCGCCCACAGCGTGTTTGAGCTACTGGCGGTGGACGACCAAAATTTATACATTTTCTTAACAACGATTTCCCACGTGGATACTGTCAGCATAGCAAGCGCCAGCATCACAAATACAAATCGTTAGCGGCATTTTAAAGCACTATCTTAAGACGCGAGAAGAATTGTTTTAAAAAGCCATTTGAACTAGGTTGAGCCTCGATTACCAAGAATGGTGTTTACACTATTATCAGCAAAAACAATTTTTAAATTTATTAATAGTGACTCTACCAACATAAATACTAAATGTAGTAGATTGCAAAATATTTTTACTACCTGATATATGTATTTTAGACATAGGATTTCGGTGATCATGTCTGTTTATAACACATCATTTCCACTGATAAAAAGAGCAATTGATTCAGTATTAATTCAAGATTTTCAAGATTTTGAGTTGATTATTATTGATGACGGTAGCAATAATAATACCCAGCAAGATATTTTAAATTATGCCCTTAAGCATGAAGATAAAATAACCTACTTGCGACATAAAAATCGCAGTCAGTCAGAATCAATTAACAGAGGTATGCACCTTAGCAATAGCGAATATATTACTGTGATTGATGCAGATGATGAGTACAAACCCAATCATTTGACTACATGTTTATCAGAAATAAAATCGCTCGATTTAATTGCCTCAACAACCGAGACTATTGTTAATCAAGAATCTGATTATTATGTTCCAGACCGTTTTGATACCAATCAAGTAATACATGTCGATGATTGTATTTTATTTGCTACTCTATTTGGTAAAAAAGAAGTGTTTACAATGCTTAACTTTCAGAATATTTATGGCGCAGATGCCCATTTTTTCCAAAGAGCTGGGCAGGAATTTGCTGTAAAGAAACTAGATTTAAGAACCTATATTTATTACAGAAATAATTTAGATAGTTTGACTTCAAAATTTAAAAAATCGGTAGCACTTGGTAATTGATTTTAAAATTCATAACAACCTTATTGTTGCTTCACATATCACTGGTATTTATGATGTGAATAGAAATACCACTTTAGCAAATGACGATTTTTCAATGGTTGCTGATTGGGCAAAATCTATTGAAGCCTTGCAGTTACAAGGGATTATTTTTCACAATAATTTTTCTGAAGAAACATGCAAAATGCATCAAAGTGATCACATTTTCTTTGTAAAAATCGACTATAATGCTATGTGCAATCCCAATGTATTTAGGTATTTTGTATATGAAGCATTCTTAAAATCATACGCTCATTTAATTCATAATATCTTTTTCACCGATATTTCTGATGTGGTTGTGTTTAAAAATCCATTTCAAGAGAAAATATTTCTAGACAACCCTACGCATATTTTTTGCGGAGATGAAAGAGAAATTCTTGATAATGAATGGATGCAAAACCATTCCAATCACTTACGAAGTAAAATACCAGATTACGCTTTATATGAAACTAATTTTAAAAATGAAACCTTACTAAACTGCGGAATAATTGGGGGAAATATTTCTATTATGTATCCATTTATTGATCAATTAAAAACAATTCATCAAGAATACAATTTAGATAATAAGACCTCCTACACTGGAGATATGGGAGCATTTAACTACTTAGCAAGATCACGTTATCATCATAAAATAATTCATGGTAATCCTGTAAATACTGAATTCAAAAGTTATTCAAACGATTCAAACTGTTGGTTCAAACACAAATAAACGCCTAAGAATATAAATGATGGTAGGAACGGTGCCTATTTTGCGACTTAACTTTGCTACGCATTTATTAGGTAATGAAACCGACTTACGATATATCCCACAATACATAAGCTTTTTTGCACGAGTGACGAATATTTTTTGTCCTGCGCGTCTTGTGTTACAAAGCAACTCGTTTTCTTAACAAGCGACTATATAATTAATTTAAAAATAAAGGTCTGTAATTTGACTAAACTAGTTCAACCAAATTTAATTCATATAAATACGCGTTTTTGTGAAGTTGCCTATATACAACCGTTAAAAGTAAATCTCTCAATCCAGTTAAATATCCCTGCACTCCATCATCAGCAAATCTCCTTCAATGTGTTCAATAATCACTTTACCATCTTGGGCTGCGCTGTTGCTGCTGCTCGTTCTATAGCCTAAAGTAAGTACATCGTTTTGCAAGTTGTAACTTAACCCCTGCGTGGTAACGCCACTTACAACTCCAACTGGCATAAGTGATAACACGGTGTCTTTTACATACCACTTTTGGTATCGTTTGGGCAGTTGGAAAATCTTTGAATAATCATCATGTAGCACAATATTAATTTGTTGTTTATAACGCACAATATCGGTGGTGTTACTTAAGTTATGATCAGCCCTGCGGCCTGTTGCCCAAATAATATTTACGGCATCAAAATTTCTGGAAATTAAAAACTCAATCCCCTTTTGTAAGTCGGTTTTATTTTGGTCGGGTGTATGAATAATTTCTATTTTTTGTTGTGCTTGTATTTGTTCTGTAGCATGGTTTTTACTGTCAAAATCACCCAATAAAACATCAATTTTAATACCCAATTCCAATACACGGTTTATGGCACCATCAAGCACTACTACAAAAGGGCTCCATTCTAATAACTGCCCTAGCAACTCGTTCGAGCAGCTTTCTCCATTGGCTATAATTAATGCAGGCTCTTGCCCCTCTCTTATTATGTGGTGTGATGACATTGGTGCTTAATTCAGGTTATCTTACAACTACATCAGTTATTAACTGCATCCCGGCTTCTTTGTTTACCAATTCTACAATTTTAAAGCGCTGATAGTTTAACTCTTGGCGCAATGCAGCCGACTCAATTTGAATATTAAGTTTACCATCAAAAAAATAAATCTTTTTGGTTTGCCCAGCTATCAATTTACCTACAATACTTTCCCATTTATTAATAACATTAACCTCAGCCAATTTTCCATCCATGTTTTCACTCCTCAAAAAATCGCCAATGGCTTCTTTTAAGGTTTGATCATTGTCTTTTTTCTTCATCATAAATTCACTCCTATTCTCAAGCATCAAATCTCGTTAATTCTTCCGTCATCAACCGTAAAATATTTAACAGCCACTTCAGGCATGGTATTAAACACCAATTGCAGTCGTTCCAAATGTGTATCAGTAATTAATATTTGGCCAAACTCACCATTGGCTATCATTTGCAAAAGGGTATTTAATCGCTGCTCATCCAATTTCTCAAAAATATCATCTAGCAATAAAAGTGGTTTTACCGTTGTTCTGTTTTTTAGATAATGATATTGAGCCAGTTTTAACGAAATAATAAAAGATTTTTGTTGGCCCTGAGAACCAAACTTTTTGAGCGCATAACCATTTATACAAAACTCGAGTTCATCCTTGTGTATTCCTTTGGTAGTGCGCTGGGCAGCCAAATCACGTTGGGTATTTTCAATTAATAATTGTTCAAAATCGTTGGCTAGTAAATCACTTTGGTAATTAATACTTACCTCTTCACTGGCATTTGCTATTAACTTGTAAAAATTATTAAATACAGGAACAAATTCAACTAAAAATTGCTTGCGATAATGATGTATGGCATTACCATGTTTTATTAATAATGCATTATAAGTTTCCAATAAGGTTTGGTCGATATGACCGTGCTCTGAAAAAAAACGTAACTGCTTATTGCGCTGCTCCAAAACCCGATTATATAATAACACATCATTTAGGTACATTTTATTTAATTGAGCTATCATGCCATCTAAGAACTTTCTTCGTTCTTCGCTACCTTCATGCAACAACATAATATCATTAGGCGTAATCATTACCAATGGATAATGTCCAATATGGTCGCTGAATTTTTTCACCTCGTTATTATTTATTTTCAGTACTTTCTTGCCTTTTTCAAAAAACAGGAAAGCATTTTCAACTAAATCATTTCTATTATAAGTAGCCGTGATGCTAAAATAATTTTCGCCATGCAACACATGCTGCAAATCGCTTGGGTTGAAATAACTTTTGGTGAATGATAGATAATAAATGGCATCAAGCACATTGGTTTTACCAGCCCCATTTTTACCTACAAAACAATTTACCTGTGCAATGAGGTTAATTTTTGCCGAGGTGTAGTTTTTAAACTGCTGTAAATGGAGGGTTTTGATAGCAAGCATGACACGCGAATATACTTTTGAAGGTTGATTTTTGATAATATATAAATAACATGCTCATTATCAATATCTAGATAAACGCTTTGCACAATGCCGAAATTTATTAGTTTTGCAGTTCTTCGGAACAATATGGTAAAGACAAAATTTACGAAAGAAACATACGAAAGCTGGTACGAGCAAATGTTGCTTATGCGCAGATTTGAGGAAAAATCAGCACAGCTTTACGGTCAGCAAAAAATAAAGGGCTTTTGCCATTTATATATAGGCCAAGAGGCTGTAGTGGCAGGTACTGTTAGCGCCACACGTAAAGACGACAGACACATCACTGCATACCGCGATCACGCACATGCTATAGCGTTGGGTATTCCTGCTCGCGAGGTGATGGCTGAGTTATTTGGTAAAGTTACGGGTTGCAGTAAAGGCAAAGGTGGCAGCATGCACATGTTTAGTAAAGAGCACAACTTCTTTGGCGGACATGGTATTGTTGGTGGACAAATTCCACTTGGTGCAGGGATTGCACTAGCCGATCAATATAGAGGTGGCGACCAAGTAACTATTTGTAGTTTTGGTGATGGTGCAGCTCGTCAGGGCGCATTGCACGAAACTTTTAACATGGCCATGTTGTGGAAACTGCCGGTTATTTTTATAGTTGAAAACAATGGTTATGCAATGGGTACTTCGGTTGAACGTACAACCAACGTATTAGATATGAGTGTTATTGGTGCTGGCTATGCCATGCCAAGTTATGTAGTTGACGGCATGAAGCCTGAAACAGTGCACGAAGCAATGGCTGAGGCTGTTGAACGTGCGCGTAAAGGAGATGGCCCAACTTACTTAGAAATACGTACCTACCGTTACCGCGGACATAGTATGAGTGACCCTGCAAAGTACCGTACCAAGGAAGAGGTAGAAGATTACAAAAAGAAAGACCCATTAGAAGTGGTTAAATCTACCATGCTAAAAAATAAATTTGCCGATGAGAAATGGTTTGATGAAATGGAAACTAAAATTGAAACCATTATTAACGATTCAGTAGAGTTTGCAGAAAACTCAGCATGGCCTGACCCTGAGGCTTTATGGGAAGATGTGTATGTTCAATCAGATTATCCTTTTATTAGAGAATAATTTTTGTATACTTGAAGCCAAGTGAATTTATTACCCGATTAATTTAAATATGACAAACAAGAAGAACGATAATTTAGATTTAGATGCAGCCTTAGCCAACACAACGCACAAGGTTGAAGACATCTACACCAAAAATAAAAAGAATATCAACACAGCCATTTTAATTCTGGTTGTTGCTGTTTCAGGATATTTTGGTTTGAAAAAATTCTATCTAGAACCACGCGAACAAGAAGCGCAAGTTGAAATGTTTAAAGCACAACAGTTATTTGAGGTAGACTCTTTTAACCTTGCACTAAAAGGCAATGGTACAATTAAAGGTTTTGCTGATTTAGCTAACGAATACAGCGGAACAAAAGCAGGCAACTTATCTCATTATTATGCCGGCATTTGTATGCTACGCACTGGCGACTTTGCTGGCGCAATTGATATGTTAGAAGGCTTTAGCTCTGATAATGCATTGGTTGGTCCATTAGCAGCTGGATTATTGGGTGATGCCTATGTTGAAAATGGTGAAGTTGAAAAAGGTGCTAAACAATACCTTAAAGCTGCACGCATGAGTAAAAATAAGCTTACTGCTCCAGTATTCTTTAAAAAGGCTGGTATAGCTTTTGAAGAATTAAAAAACTACAGTGATGCAGCAGACGCTTATAACAACATTAAAAATGAATATCCTGATGCGCAAGAAGCAACAGATATTGACAAATACATTGCAAGAGCTACTGCACTAAAAGCAGAAAACTAATTCATCTATTTACCTTAAGAAGCCGATTCACCATGTGTTTCGGCTTTTTTTATTTATACCAAACGTCCCCTTTGAGGTATGTGCTCAAAACCTTACATTCGCAACCATGTCAACTCAACTAAAAAACTTATCGGTTACCAATTTAGAACCCAATAAACTTTTTAAGAAATTTACTATTGGTATTGTAGTAGCCGAGTGGAATCCCGAAATAACAAATGCACTTCTAACAGGAGCATATGCGCATTTAGTAGCCATGGGTGTTAAAGAAAAAAATATCACCATATACCACGTTCCTGGAAGTTTTGAGTTGCCATTGGGCGCACAATTTCTTGCATCACAAAAACATGTTGATGCGGTAATTACCTTGGGTTGCGTTATACAAGGTGAAACACGCCATTTTGATTTTATTTGTGATGCCTGTGCACACGGTGTTACCAATGTTGGGTTAAACTTTAATAAGCCAGTAATTTTTGGCGTACTTACCCCAAACAACCAACAACAAGCAATTGATAGAGCCGGAGGACAACACGGAAATAAAGGAATTGAAGCTGCAGAAACTGCACTTAAAATGTTGGTATTAAAATACAACATCAACCAATAAGAACACAATAAATTAACTTTACACAACCACGTTTAACAGTTACTTTTGTTAAATTGACACCAAAAAAATATGCAATTGTTAAAACATATTTCACTTTTTTTATTGATTGCTACAACGGTAGTTTCATGCAAAAAAGATTTTGAAGGAGAACGCACAGATTTAGGTGCACCTGAAACATTTATGGCTGTGGATAGCATTTACCGCACTGGCGATAGCAGGTATACCACAACTGTAGAAGCACACTGGTGGGGAAGTGTAAAAACAGGTTTTATTAAGGGGTATGAAGTTAGCATTGATAACATGCAAACTTGGAGCTTTACAGATAAACAAAGTGGTACATTTTTATTGAGTCTCCCTACCGGATCCGATACTGCTGATATTCGAATTTTTGTTCGTGCAGTAGACAACAATGGCCAAGTTGACCCAACACCTGCAGGTACCACTTACCCAGTAAGAAACAGTGCACCCAATATTAATTTCGACTTTAGTACAGGTCAAAAATCAACGGCATTTCCTGCTTTCCGCTACAGTTGGATTTTAACAGATGTTGACGGAATTGCTGATATTGGTATTGTTGAAATAGCCTTAAACGATACCGTTAACAATAAAGTTCAAGTGCCTTCAAGCGTTAACGCATCCACTTTTGTTGGCGAAAAAGTGAGTGGTGCATTCACTGGTAATTTCTTATTGTATAATAACAATCAAACCAATCCTTATAGCCAAAAATTATCAGGAGGATTAATGAATGACACCAACATCATTTACATACGCTGTAAAGACCGCACAGGATCTCAATCGGCATGGATAAGTGCCAAGATCTATATTCGCGAACCTAAAAACAGGTTGTTATTTATTAACGATTATATAAGTAATAAAAACGCAATTACTGCCTTTTATACCACTCGAATCAATAATCTTGGAAGCAACTTTTCCAACTATGATGTAGTTACTTCATTGGTAGATGAATTTCCTTCAGATGAATTTACCACTTCTAAAACATTCGATTTTTTCAATCGTATTGTATGGGCAACTGAAGATCCAACACGTAGTTTAGGTACTGCACAAAATGCATCTATCCCGTTCTTTAATAATGGAGGTAAAATTTTTATGGTATTAGAAATTCCTAATGATGTGGCGTTAAATGCATCTTTCTTTAGCTTTACCCCAATTGAACGATTAGTAGATAATCCAGGTCGCTCGTTTCGTATGGCAAGTGGCGACCAAGTTATTAGTTATACCAATTGGCCTATATTAAAAGCAACTGGCATCATCACTTATCCTCGTCCATTTTACACCTATACTTCATCATCAGGATTATACACCTATGATAGTTTAGCAAGTGCCCAGTTGCGTTCATTCGGACCAGGCGGTGCACCAGTATGGACAGGCCCAAGCAATGTAATGGCTAAACGCATCAATACACAAATGAATAAAACAGACATTGTTACTTTAACAGCCCCATTACACTTACTTAATGGCAATAACAATGTAGATTCATTCTTTCAAAAAGTAGTGCTTTCCGAATTGGAATTTTAACCACCTATCCTTTTGAAAAACATCATTATTTTTGCTTCAGGCAGCGGAACAAATGCTCAAAATATTTGTGAGCAATTTGCCGATAACCCCAACATTAAAGTTGCTGCCTTGTTTTGCAATAACCCAAATGCCATGGTGATAGAACGCATGAAACCGTTTAACGTTCCAGTGCATACATTTAACCGAGAAACTTTTAAAAACGAGCAAGAGTTTTCTGCACTGCTTAATCAATACAATCCAAGCCTGCTTGTTTTAGCAGGTTTTTTGTGGTTAATCCCTGAATATTTGGTAAGACAATACCCAAATAAAATCATCAATATTCACCCCGCATTATTACCCAAATTTGGCGGTAAAGGCATGTATGGGCATCATGTTCACGAAGCCGTTTTGGCAACCAAAGAAAAAGAGCATGGCATAACCATACATTTTGTAAATGAAAAATATGATGATGGTGCCGTTATTTTTCAAGCGAAGTTTGATGTAAAACCCACTTTTACTTTAACAGATATCCAATCTTATATATCTATATTGGAGATGCGCCACTATCCCGAGGCCATTAAGCGCGTATTGGGCGAACACTAAGAAAAAATTGCTGTTTTTTTTGTATTTCAATTGAATAATATGGGATGCTGCTTTACTATCCTCAAATAGCTATATTCGCACCTTTATGCGAAAAAGAAAATTCATACCTTACACCATCGAGCAATTAGAAATTATTAATGCTGGTAGCGAAGGAAAAAGTATAGCCCGACACAACGATAAGGTCATTATGGTTGATCACGCAGTACCGGGTGATGTGGTTGATGTTAGGGTTAACAGCAATAAAAAATCATTTAGTTTTGCTACCATACAAAATATTGTAAAACCCAGCACAGACAGGGTTGATACCTTTTGCTCACATTTTGGATTGTGTGGAGGTTGCAAGTGGCAACAAATGAGTTACCCTGCACAATTACGTTTTAAACAACAACAAGTACTTGATGCCTTTGAGCGCATAGGTAAATTTCCTTTCCCAGAACTTAAACCTGTTATTGGCAGCGAAAACATAACCTACTACCGCAATAAATGCGAGTTTAGTTTTATTGATAGAAAATGGGTAAACACCATGGAAGAACTTGAGGCCATGAGCGAAGACGAACGCAAAGGTTTAGGTTACCATATTCCTGGAAGGTTTGATAAAATTTTTGATGTTGAACATTGTTACCTACAGCATCCTTTAGCCAATGAAATTAGAAACGCTGTTCGTGATTTTGCAAAAAGCAACAGCTACGAGTTTTTTAATCCATACAGTCAAGAAGGTTTTTTACGTAACATCATTTTACGCAACAACATTGCAGGCGATTGGATGGTAATACTTTGCTTAAAAAAGGAAGACCAAGAAAAACGTGAAGCGATATTAAATCACATTAAAGATAAGTTTCCTCAAATTTCAGCATTGCTATACATCATCAACCCTAAAATGAATGATACCATTTATGATTTGGAAGTAAATGTATATAGCGGAACAGACCATTTAATTGAAACGCTGGAAGACCTTAAGTTTAAAATTGGTCCGAAGTCTTTTTTTCAAACCAATACTTTACAAACACAAGCATTGTATGGCAAAACCCGCGAACTAGCAGGACTTACTGGAAATGAAAATGTATATGATTTATATACAGGCGTAGGATCAATTGCCTTGTTTGTTTCTAAATTAGCCAAACAAGTGGTGGGCATCGAAAATGTGGAAGCAGCAATAGAAGACGCAAAAATTAACGCAGCTTTAAATAATATTACCAATACGCATTTTTATGCAGGTGATATGAAAGACATATTAAATGATGAATTGATTGCTAAACATGGTAAGCCAGATGTAATTATAACCGACCCTCCAAGAGCTGGAATGCACCCTGATGTAATTGCTAAATTATTAGAAGTAGCTGCACCCAAAATTGTATATGTAAGTTGTAATCCTGCTACTCAAGCTCGTGATATTGCCATGATGCAAGAGGTTTACGAAGTAACATGTGTGCAGCCAGTTGATATGTTCCCACATACGCACCATGTTGAAAATATTGCATTGCTAGAACTAAAAAAATAATGCTGATATGGATAAAGAAATGACAGTAAACCTTGAATTGTTAAAAGATGATTTAGCTTTTTACAATGATATGCTGAGAGAGGTTTCGGCAGATATTTTACACGAAGGTTTTAGCAAATATCCAATTTTTATAGCGCACCAAGAGCCTATAAAAATTGGTGATATGATTATAGATGCCACCGAATACTCACGCTCTTTTAACATCAGTGCCACCGTACTTGAAGATTTATTAGAAAAAAATATTGTTACTAAAGAACGTGAGGATAGTTTTAAGGCTGCATTTAAAGATGCAGCACAATTTATGTGCGTTTTATTGGTAACTGATTTGGGCGCAAATTTTGTGTTTGTTTCCTTTAAAGCAAAATAAATAATCATGCATCAACCGAAGGTAGCCGTTGTCATTATTCACTGGAATCGCAGGAACTTACTAGAACAGTTCTTACCTTTTTTAGTGAAATCTACCTACAGTAATTTGGAGCTTGTTGTTGCCGATAACAATTCGGATGACGATTCTATTGCGTTTGTAAAAGCAAACTACCCCAACATTACCATTGTAAAAAATGATGATAACTACGGTTATGCAGGTGGCTACAACCAAGCACTAAAACAGGTGAATGCTGATTATTTTGTGTTGTTGAATAATGATATTGAAGTAACACCAAATTGGATTGAGCCAGTAATAGATGCAATGGAAAAGGATAAAACCATTGCGGCTGCTCAACCAAAAATGTTGGATTACAACAACCGTAATAAATTTGAATATGCTGGTGCAGGTGGTGGATACATTGATGTGCTAGGTTATGCTTGTTGCAGAGGTAGAATATTTGATTTTTTAGAGGAAGACCAAGGTCAATACAACGATACCCACGCTGCATTTTGGGCCACAGGTGCGTGCATGTTTGTACGTGCCGATGTATTTAAAAAGTTGCATGGTTTTGACGAACACTTTTTTGCCCATATGGAAGAAATTGATTTGTGTTGGCGAATGCAGCTTGACGGACATTCATTGGTTACTGTCCCGCAATCGGTGGTATACCATGTTGGTGGTGGAACTTTAAATAAACAGAGTCCGCAAAAAACATACTTAAACTTTAGGAACAACTTAATTATGCTTACTAAAAACTTACCTGTAAGTACGCTAATTTGGTTAATCCCTGTGCGTTCTACATTAGATTTATTAAGCTCTATATTTTTTATAATGAATGGTTTACCAAAATATAGTTTGGCTATTCATAAAGCACACACCGATTACTTTTTCAAGTTTAGGAAATGGTGGAAACTGCGCAAAATCAATACCACATTCAAGCCGTTTAACCAATTACATGGTGTATATAATGGAAGTATCGTTGCCGATCATTTTATTAAAAAAGTAAAATATTTTAGTGAATTACAAAGAAATAAATTCACCAATTAGATCGCATTATTTTCAAAACTACACAAAACTTTTTAGTGCTAATTCGTAACTTTTTAAACCAAAGCCACTAATTATACCAACACAATGTTTGCTTATTAAAGAAACATGGCGGTATTCTTCTCTGGCAAAAATATTACTGATGTGCACTTCTAAAACAGGTGTTGATATAGCGGCAACAGCATCTGCCAATGCAACAGCGGTATGTGTGTAACCACCTGCATTTAAAATAATACCATCGTAACTAAACCCTACCTCATGTAATTTATTAATCAACTCACCCTCTACATTACTTTGGTAATAACTTAGTTCAATCTGCGGAAACGCTTTTTCTAAGTCGGTAAAATAACTTTCAAAGGAAGTTTGTCCATATACCTCAGGCTCACGCTTACCAAGTAGATTTAAGTTAGGTCCGTTAATTATTATTATTTTCATGTGGTGCAATAATCAAACAAAAATAACATAAAAAACGGCTTTTGGACTCCGTGTACCTTACCCACTAATTTACCCACACATGCGTGAAAATTAATTGGTAATTTTCAACAGTAAATAGTCAATATTTGAATATCTAAAATGGCAAACTGGAATCCATACATAAAAGGTTTTAAAGCATATTTGCAGTTGGAAAAATCGCTATCAAAAAATAGTATTGAGGCATACCAACGCGACATGGAAAAACTGATTCAGTTTTTTAATGCCAAGGATATGAGCCCACAACCAGCAGATGTTAACTTAGCCACCCTGCGTGAATTCTTAAGATGGATAACCGAATTGGGCATGAGCACAACCAGTCAGGCACGGATACTTAGCGGTATAAAGGCCTTTTACAATTACCTTTTAATGGAGGACTTGATTACTAAAAATCCTGCTGAGTTACTGGAATCACCTAAGCTAAAAAGGAAATTACCTGAGGTGCTTGATGTACATGAAATTGATTTGATGGTTGAACAAATTGACCATAGTAAGCCTGAAGGTATGCGCAACAAAGCCATTATAGAAACCATGTTTAGTTGTGGTTTACGTGTAAGCGAATTGGTAGGGCTAAAGTTTGCTGATATTTCATACACAGATGAATTTGTGCGTGTAATGGGTAAAGGTAATAAGGAAAGATTAGTACCCATTGGAAGCATTGCACTTAAAGCCATTAAACTATATAAAGATACAGTACGATCACACATTACGCCCCAAACCGGACATACAGATACCGTGTTTTTAAACGGCCGTGGAAAAGGATTGAGTAGGGTAATGATATTTTATATCATAAAAGATTTAGCCAAGCGTGCTGGAATTCATAAAAATATTTCGCCACACACCATGCGGCATTCTTTTGCTACTTGTTTGGTTGAGGCTGGGGCCGATTTACGTGCGGTACAACAAATGCTTGGTCATGAAAGCATTACCACCACCGAAATTTATACCCACATTGACAGGGCATATTTGCATGATGTAATTACGCAATTTCATCCAAGAAGTTAAATGTTTTTATCCTGTGCTAAGGCTTCGGATGATAAGAGCGTTTTGAGATTCAGCCTTTTCGAGTTTGCCTTGGGCTTACATTTGCCCCGAGTACTCGGGGTGTTGAAACGTGGTTCAGAGAAGTTAAAAGTGGAATTTATAAGTAAATCCTATTCTCGATACGCCCAGAGTATCGGGACACTCGAATAGGCTTTGACTAATCAACCAACAACCTACCAACTGATAACTATTCTACCAATCTCCCCTACCTATCATAAAATTTGTTAAATTCGCCACCATTAAATAATTAAACAATACAAGAATGAAATACGTAGCTTTAAACGATTTGCACGTTTCTTTAGGAGCAAAAATGATTGAATTTGCAGGTTACAATATGCCTGTTTTATACAATAACTTAATTCAAGAGCACAACGCAGTACGTAACAGTATTGGTGTTTTTGATGTAAGCCATATGGGTGAGTTTTTACTTAAGGGAGAAAAAGCGTTAGACCTGGTTCAGTTAGTTACAAGTAACGATGCTTCGGTTTTAGTTGATGGTAAAATACAATACAGTTGTTTACCAAACGACAAGGGTGGCATAGTTGACGACCTTTTGGTTTACCGTGTTTCTGCAACTGAGTTTTATTTGGTTGTTAATGCATCAAACATTGAAAAAGATTGGAATTGGATTAGTAAACACAACACGTTTGGTGTTGAGATGACCAACCTTAGCGAAGGAACAAGTTTATTGGCCGTACAAGGACCAAATGCCATTAAAGCTTTACAAAAGTTAACTGATGTTAACCTAAGCGAAATGGAATATTACACATTTAAATATGGCACCCTAGCAGGTATAAATAATGTTTTAATTTCTAACACTGGTTATACTGGTGCAGGAGGTTTTGAATTATATGTACCCGATGCAGAAGCTCGTAAATTATGGGACGCAATTTTTGAAGCAGGTGCCGAATTTGATATTAAGCCTGCAGGTTTAGGTGCACGCGATACCTTACGTTTAGAAAAAGGATTTTGCTTATATGGTAATGACATTAACGATGAAACTTCGCCAATTGAAGCAGGTTTAGGCTGGATTACTAAATTCACCAAATCATTTATTATGGCTGATCACCACAAAGCAATTAAAGACAATAAGCCTACTAAAAAGTTAGTTGGTTTTGAAATGTTGGAACGCGGTGGAATTCCTCGTCAGCACCACATCATTAAAGATGCTGCTGGAAATGTAATTGGAGAGGTTACTTCAGGTACACAATCTCCTACACTTAGTAAAGCTATAGGCATGGGATACGTTGATGCCGCTCATAGCAAAGCTGATACTGAAATTTTTATCGAGATCCGTGATAAACAAATTAAAGCAAAGGTAGTAAAAACACCATTCTTATAAGATTTAACAAATTACTAAGCTCATGCGTTTTGTTATTTTGATGGTATGTTTAACAATTAGTAAACTTGGTATAACTCAAAGTTTACCTAAAAAATATGCAGCCATTATAATAGGAACCAGCGAAGCTGATGTAAAAAAAAGTTTGGGTGAACCCAAAAAAATAGAATCCTTTTCTACCGTAAAAAATAACACTTACGATACCAGTTACTATTGGAAATATGATGGTGACATCACCATCATATTTACCAATCATGCAGTAGAAACCATAGAGCCTAAATGGGAAAACGTATTAAAACGTATTCAACAAAAGGCAAACAAAAAAGACGAAAACGGCATAACCATCATTACCCATCGTGAATAAAGAAATTGAAGTTGTACTAACACCTGCCCTTTTACCATTATACCAAGTAAAAGGTAAAACAGTAGTTGTTATTGATATTTTACGCGCCACAAGCAGTATGTGCGTGGCTTTTAAAACAGGTGTAAATAAAATACTTCCAGTATCAACGCCTGAAGAGTGTAGCTTATTTAAAGACTTTGATTTTTTGTGTGCTGCTGAAAGAAATGCCGTTAAACTTCCAGGTTTTGATATGGGCAACTCTCCTTTCGAATTTCAGAATCCATTAATTAAAGATAGAAACATTGCCTTTACTACTACTAATGGAACCAAAGCCATTAAACAAAGTAAAGAACTTGGAGCAGCTCAAATTGCGGTAGGTAGTTTTTTAAATATTGATGTATTAACCCAATGGATAAAACATCAAACCAACAATGTAATATTATTGTGTGCCGGATGGAAAGACAAAGCCAAT
>CALPIR020000028.1 GCA_943323675.2 Chitinophaga pinensis
ATTGGAGGTGAGCCAGGTATTGGAAAGTCTACCCTAATGTTACAAATTGCATTACAATTTACTAATAAAAAGGTGTTATACATTAGTGGTGAAGAAAGTGATACGCAAATAAAAATGCGTGCTGAACGCTTGCCATTTCGTAATAATGATTGCTATCTTTTTACTGAGACGTCAACACAAAAAATAGGGAAGGCCTTACAAGAACTTCAGCCTGATATTGTGGTGATTGATTCTATTCAAACGTTACAAAGCGAACTTATTGATAGTACACCGGGAAGCATTTCTCAAATTAAAGAAACTGCTGGCGACTTGATCCGATTTGCTAAAGAAACAGGAACTCCCGTATTTTTAATCGGGCATATCACTAAAGATGGCGCATTAGCAGGTCCTAAATTATTAGAACATATGGTTGATACCGTTTTGCAGTTTGAAGGTGATAGAAATCATGTTTATAGGATTTTGCGCACTACTAAAAATCGTTTTGGTAGCACCAGTGAAATGGGTATTTATGAAATGCACGGTGCTGGATTACGTGAGGTTAGCAATCCATCCGAAATCTTGATATCTCAGCGTGATGAAAATTTAAGTGGAATTGCCATTAGTGCAACTATTGAGGGTTTAAGGCCTTTATTAATTGAAACCCAAGCGCTAGTTAGCACAGCGGCTTACGGAACACCTCAGCGTAATAGTAACGGTTATGATGCAAAAAGATTGAACATGCTATTGGCCATACTCGAGAAAAAGTGTGGACTGCGTATGGGTATGCAAGATGTGTTTATAAATATAACTGGCGGTTTGCGTGTTGAAGACCCTGGAATTGATTTAGGAGTAATAGCAGCTATTGTTAGTAGTTATCAAAATGTACCTATTGATAATAAGATTGCTTTTATTGGAGAGGTAGGATTAAGTGGTGAGATACGTGCTGTTAGCCGTATTGAACAACGAATTAGTGAAGCCGAAAAGTTGGGCTTTACAACAGTTTATATTAGTAAATTTAATAAGCTTCCTAAGCAAAAGTCAAACATTATAATTGTTGAATTGAGCAAGTTGGAGGAGATGTTGAACTACTTATTTGGGTAGTATCCTTCAAAATACCTAAAACGCTATTTTTTATCCTTTTAATGCTACTATTTTCTTTTTACTTCCTTACAGGTTACAATTTGATAACTTAAATTTGGCGGTATATTAAAGGTCTATACTTAATTTTGGCCTTTAGTTTTTTAAAAATGTCGCATGGATAAGAAATTTTCATTATTTTTTGTTTTAATTATATTCTTCTCATTATGCGTTGAATCCATATATGCACAGCGAGTTTGCAATGGAATGGGCAGTAGTGAAGCACTTCCTACCAAATGTTTCGAAATTGAAAATATTTTAGTGAATGCCTGCAGTACCAGTGAGGGCTTTGACGAAATGGTTAGAATAAGAGTTGGACCCAATTCAATAACTTTAAATACTATTAATAATGTTGATTGGCCAACTGGTAATACATGGTTAGGGTGGGCAACATATAATACATCTAATTTATCAAAAATTACTACAATTAATAATCAAATTACTAGTGCAGGAAATTGTGGCAAGTTGATTAAGTTAAATCCTAATGATATTGCCCCTGCTTACGCGCGTGTATTGATAATAACTAGCAGTGTTTTTAGTACTTCTGCGCATGATTTCTCTGGTTTAAAGGATACTCTGTATGTTGCGCTTCAAAATAACACTACTCAGTCAAACGGGCATTTTACCAATAACACTAGCAATGCTGCAAGTACATTGATCATACGTTCTAATACATGTGGTGATACAGTTACATACTTTGGGAATTTGATGGTTAAATTAAACGGAACACCTGGAAGTGAAGATGGATCTGGTGTGAGTTATTCCTTCAACGGAACGGCTAGCTATTTCAACTATGGTTGTGCATTGCCAAACAATCCTTTTACTGTTGATGCTGGAGCTATAACAGGTTCATACTGCAGTGGAGCATCTGTTCCAATTCAAGGTATAATTTCTGGCAATGCATGCTATTATTGGTATCCTCAAAATAGAAACGCAGGAACGGTAACTGATTCTACAAAGTTGATTACAACTTTTAATATTTCTCCTGCCTTTTCTGGATCTGTTAAACTATACTTGGCTGCTTATGGAAATTGCAGCACAGTAAAGGATTCAGTAATTTTTAACGTAAATCCAGCAGCTACATCAATTAGTATTGCGGCATTAGCAAACAATATTTGGTGTAACCGAAAAACCATTCCATTGTCGGCAACTTCCGGAAGCCCTAATTCGGTGCTATGGTCTTCAACAGGTTTGGGCACTTTTACCAATATCAATTCCTTAAATACGGCTTACGTCCCATCAATAAATGATACGGGTAATATTTGGATTAGGGTAAATCAAACTTTAAGTTGTGGTGTTGCAAAAGACAGTATTCGTGTTTACTTAACACCTTCTCCAAGTGCAAATTTTAGCCCAACTGATACAATTTTTTGTTTAACTCAAGCCGGTTCAGTAATTAATTTATTTCCGCAACAAACAGGTGGTTTATTTTATAGTAATTATGTTGTTGGGAGTAATTTTACTGTTCCTAATATTGCTGGAATATATCCTGTTAAGTACCTACTCAGTATAAATGGTTGCAGCGATTCTGTTACCAAATCCATGCATATTCAATCTCAACCCAATGCATTTTTTACGCTTAGCGATTCGGTAATTTGTTTGGGTGCAAAAAATGTTACAATAACGCCTCAATCATCGGGTGGTATTTTTAGTGGAATAACTTTGGTAGGCAATACTTTTACACCCACAACATCGGGTAGTTACACGCTTAAATATAAGATAGTAAGTGGCAATTGTATTGATTCTTTTTCAAGAACTATTCAAGTATTGCCTAAACCCAATGCAGCATTTTCCGCCAATGATACGTTATTGTGCCAAGGTAGTTTAGCAATTTTTATCCCTGCTATTTCTGGAGGTTTATTTAGTGGCCCATATGTAAACGGAAATACGTTTACGTCTGTTTTACCTGGTGTTTTTTCTGTAAATTATACCTTAACACAAAATGGTTGCAGTGATAGCACACAAAGGTCTATCTATGTTGATGCGAAACCCAATGCGTTTTTTACACTTAGCGACACGGTAGTTTGTTTGGGTACTAAAAATGTAATAGTTACACCCCAAATAATGGGAGGTGTTTTTAGCGGAATAACATTAGTAGGAAATACATTTACGCCAACATCAACGGGTAGTTACGCACTTACGTATACGCTTGTAAATGGCAAGTGTATCGATTCTATTACAAGAACCATTTATGTATTGCCTAATCCTAATGCAGATTTTGCATCTAGTGATACTTTATTGTGTGAAGGTAGTACAGCAACATTTACACCTGTAGTACCCGGTGGTTTATTCAGTGGTTCATATATAAATGGAAATATTTTCACACCAGTTACATCAGGTGTATTTCCTGTAAAATACACCATAACACAAAACGGTTGTAGTGATAGTGCACAACAATTGATTTATGTTGAGGCTAAGCCCAATGCCTCATTTACTGCTAGTGATACTATTGTTTGCAAGGGAGCTGTAGACATTAAATTTATTCCAAATTATGCTGGAGGTATTTTTTATGGAACAGGTGTAATTGGCGATAAATTTAATTATGATGTACCAGGGAAATATGAAGTAACTTATTTAATAACGAATAAATCATGTAGTGATTCCTCATCTAAATTTATTTTAGTTAACGACAATCCTGATGCTGATTTTAGTTTAAGTGATTCTATTTTATGTGAAGGTGATTTACCAGTTTTAATTGTGCCGAAAACTATTGGTGGAATATTTACAGGCATTGTAATTAAAGACAATAAGTTTAACCCAAATGTAAGTGGAATTTACTATGTTAATTATGAATTGGATGTTAATGGGTGTAAAGATTCCACAACAAAAAAAATAACTGTTTTCGCTAAACCTATTGCCAAATTTTCGGTTACGCCAAATCCTGTAATTACATACGATAGTGCATTTTTTACATACACTGGGGGAAGTATCGTTAATAAATATTCCTGGTCCTTTGGCGATGGGAAATCTTCAATATTGAGTAATCCTACGCACATTTATGATAAGGGTGATACCTATCAAGTTTGGTTGACAGTTACCAATAGTGATGGTTGCCTTGATTCTATTGTGGAAACTGTACTTGTAGAGGATGAAGACGAAGTGTTTATACCAAATGTGTTCACGCCAAATGATGATTCGCGAAATGATATTTTTAAATTAATCATATCAACAGCCAAAGATTTTAATATGACAATTTATAATCGTTGGGGAGGATTAGTTTTCGAATCAAATGATTTTACGGTAGGTTGGAATGGAATATCTAATGGAGTTATTTGTCCTGAAGGAGTATATGTGTATGTAGTAACATTTAAGAATGCAAGGGGACTTGATAAGAAATTGCATGGAACATTAACCTTAATTCGTTAATTGTTGATTAATGAATAAACATCAATGGCAGTATTTTATTTATGTCAATAGTGCATTGTTGTTTTGAAGTTGTGATTTACTCTTCCATACTATTTATCCCTCAATCAAAACATTTAAACATAGGCTGTTTAACATGTATCATTACTTTGATTTTAAGCAAATTATAAATCGTATTATTTCAGGGTGTCAGTAATTGCTCCTGTGTAAAATCTTTTAAATTTCGTTTGCCTTAGATTTTAATATTATTTTTTGCGTAAATGTAAGTGTGTAATCAATTACCAATTCTTACACACAATTGTATTAGCCCAATGTTTCTTTTATTGGTTTGGATCCGCGTATTTTGGATCACTTATAAGTGTGTGATCAGTTAGTGTTTTTAAAAATGCAACTAAATCAGCTTTATCTTGTGGAGTAAGCATTAATCCTTTTTCCTTAGTAAATCTTAAAGCAGGATCTAATGTGGTAGATTCCTTTAAGCCAATATTGTAATGATCTATCACCTCTTCTAATGTTTGAATGTTGCCATCACTCATGTATGGAGCTGTTAATGCAATGTTACGAAGTGTAATAACTTTAAATTTGCCTTTATCATTCATATCACCAGTAACAGTTTGCCTTCCCAAATCCATTATTTCTGATTCCGTTTTCGTTCCATTATTCATGTATCGGTTGTTCGAAAAATTTGGTCCAGAATGGCAGTGTGCACAATCTGCGCCTGAAAGTTCTGGAAAACTAGGATTGTATTCTGTGAAGAACAATAAACGTCCCCTTTCTTCTGAGCTATCAAGGGTTAATTCACCTCTTTTGTATTGATCATATTTAGTGTTATTAGAAATAATGCTATGCAAAAATTGTTCAAGCGCCAAAGCGATCTTTCGAGAGTTGATTTCTTCGCTTCCAAATGCACGCATAAATTGTTCGCGGTATATTTTGCTCAATGAAAGTTTACTAACAATACTATCTAAATTTCCATCCATTTCAAGTATATCTCTAATTGGCATTAATACCTGCTTACGCAATGAATCTGCTCTGCCATCCCAAAAAAATCCACCAGTATTCCAAGCCATATTCACCGCACTCATCGAGTTTCTTTTGCCCAATAACCCATGTATACCTGATGAGAATTTCGCTGTGTCAGTAAATGCAAATTGTTGTTGGTGGCACGAACCGCAAGATTGTGTATTGTTACCCGATAACATTTTCTCGTAAAACAACATCCGTCCTAATTGCACGCCTTGGATGGTTAACAAATTATCAATAGAAATTGGTGGTGCAGGAAACCCCAGGTGGTTTAAAGTATATGGCGTGGGGTCATATAGAACTGGCTTGGCATCGGTCGGTTGTTCTGATTCGTTTTTTTTACATGCAACTAATAAAATTATTACTGCAACAATTGATATTATAATGGTTGTATGTTTCATTTTAGTTGTTCTTGAAAAGCGGGTTACTGATGAATGATTCGTCTGATAGTGTTTTTAAAAAGGCAATCAAGTCATTCATTTCATCTTGGGTTAAACCTAATGGTACAATTAGGTTGTTCTTATTTACATGGTTATTTCCGCCTGAATTATAGTGTGACACCACATCATATAGAGTTGCTTTACTTCCATCATGCATATATGGTGCTGTTTTTTCTATGTTGCGCAGTGTAGGCACTTTAAATCTAGCTTTATCAGTATCTAGTTTAGTTACACGGGCTCTTCCTTCATCGCTGTATTCCTTGCATAATCCATTATTTTCAAAAGCGTAACTTGTAAAGTTAAACCCAGCATGACAAGTATTGCAGTTTGTTTTTGTACTTGTAAATAAATTTAACCCACGTAACTCTTCTGCTGTTAAGGGGGTTTCTTCTCTGGTGTACTTATCGTATTTACTATTTCCACTAATCAAGGTGCGTTCAAAGTTGGCTAAAGCACGCGTAATCACATAATAGTCTAGTTCTCTGTTGTAAGCCTCTTTGCTCATGTTTTGATATGTACTGTTATCCGCTAATCTTTTGGCTATTTCTATGATGTTAAAATCAAACTCCACATGTTCTTGTATGGGTACTAGAACTTGCATTTCTAAAGTTTGGTTACCACCATCAAAATTATAGTATGGTTGATAAGCTACGTTAGTTAAAGTGGGTGCATTTCTAAAACCAACCGCCCCATCAACACCCAAACTAAGCGCTTGGTTATCTGCCATGGCAAATTTGGTTTGATGGCAAGAGCCGCAATTGATGGTTTGGTTGCGCGATAAGGCATTTTCATAAAATAATTTCTTACCAAGTTTCCACCTGCTGTAGTTATACGCATTATCTTCCGGATACTTAATGGCAGGGAAATTTGATGGAGGCGCAAAGTTTGGTTCATAGGTAACCTCTTCCTTTTTTTCGCATGATAAAAGGAAGAGGAGGGTAAAAGAAAATAATATGTTAATAAGTGTTTTCAAAAATGTTATTGTACTACTAATTTTTGCGCACCAATAAATGTATCGTTATGATAAACTTGTACAAAATAAATTCCTTTATTTATTATGTTAAAGTTATGGGTTGATTTAGCATTAAATTGCTCTTCAAAATAAACTTTACCGGTAATGTCAGTAACCACAATTTTATTATAACTAGTTTGTTTTGAAAGCGATAATACAAATGTTCCGTTTGATGGATTTGGTGAAATTCCTAAGTCAAACGCAGATTTAGTTTCGTTAATCCCTGTTAGAATTGTTCCTGGTTTAAACACCAAGTCTCTGAAATTAATTAGTAATTTTTTAGCTTCATCCGTTTCGCCATGCGAAACCAAATTTTGTGTAACATTAATGTCTTTTATAGCTTTGGTATAATCTGCGTCAATTGCTATAATCCATTTGCCATTTCTTTCTGTAGCCGTTTTATTTATTGATGTAGCAAAATAATTCACGTTACCCAAAGAGTGAATTTCATAAGTGCTTATCATCCCAATTCCTGCAACTCCTTCCATGGCTGCAAAACGATAACCTGATTCCCAGCCCCAATGCATGGATGGTGATTTGGGAGAAAGTGGGTGAGTAGCAGGCCATAAACTAGGATCGGCATTGTTGTTAGGAGAATCAACACCCACACTAAATTGAATTCCTTCAATGTTGTTTACATTAAATGCTCCTAATTCAATATCAGTATTAGCGCCTGCATTAACTAATGCATAAACGTTATTAACGTTAGTTGATAATCCTCCATCGTGCTTGATTATTATTTTAGATAGGTAATATTCCATACGGGTTACATTGAACTCGTTACCAATATTATTTACTGATTTTTGGTTAAAAGCAAATGGTATCGTATCTAAAAAATGATTAATGTGTAATACGATATTTTTTTGTGCAATTGCTTGCGAAAATATAGCCAGTACTCCTGCTAATAGTAATAGTTTTTTCATTGTTCTGTAACTGAATTTTTTATTGAAATAATAATCCAAACTATGTAGGATATAAATAAATAATGGGATACAAAATTAATTACCCCAATTAATGCTTTAAATCAATAAGATTAGAGCATGTAAAAGTAAATCCTCTAAATAAGGAAAGTACAATGACGAACGTAAAGGGGATGTTTTAAATTATCAGGAGGAGGTAAACACAACAACTCAATAATAGGTTGTGTTGATAAGCATAGACCTTTATTAGCAAAGCCTTGCAATGGATTTAAAATAGCAGTAATAGGGGCTACTGTATTTAAATCGGTACTCGTATTTATTTGTTTGTTATCTAATTTTATAAAAGTAATTTCATCCTTGCAACAATCTGTTTTCATCTTTTTGCTGCCACAAGCACATTTATGCTCTTGGTGCCCAAAGTTTAAAGATATCGATGTGATGCGGCTACCACAATAATGTGCCGATACCGTAATTCCGATGGCAGGAACTAAGTAAAGAGACAAAATTAATAATAGGGCAATTTTTTTCATCTTGCGGTGTGAAATACAAGCGAATATACAAGAAATATGAAAATAATAGGTCGCTTAATTGTTAAACACAATAAGCTGATTTAAAACTATAGAATTGTTTTTAAAACACCTTGCTTGCAATGGCCTTAGTGGCCTCGCTTAAACCCATGGTATAATAATGCAATACTGGAACACCAGCAGCTTTCAATTCTTTCGATTGTTGAATGGCCCACTCAATGCCTACTTGTTTTACGGCTTTATCATCTTTACAATCTTCAACAGCACTAACCAAATCTTCAGGCAAATCAATATGAAAAATTTTAGGCAAAGCCACCAACTGTTTTTTACTAGCCATAGGTTTTAAACCTGGTATTATAGGCACATTAATGCCCATTTCACGACATTTTTCTACAAAAGAGAAGAACTTTTTATTATCAAAAAACATTTGAGTAACAATGTAATCAGCACCTGCATCCACTTTTTGTTTCAACCATTTTAAATCGCTGTTCATGTTTGGTGCCTCAAAATGTTTTTCAGGATAACCGCTTACTCCGATGCAAAAATTGGTAGGGGTAGCATTTTCTAATTCTTCATCCATGTACCTGCCTTGGTTCATGTTTACCACTTGGTTTACCAACTCCAAACTGTCTTTGTTTCCATCAGGTTCAGGAACAAAGTTTGCTTCGTTTTTAACACTATCACCGCGCAACGCCAAGACATTTTGTATGCCCAAAAAGTTTAAGTCTATTAAGGCATTCTCTGTTTCTTCTTTGCTAAATCCACCACAAATTAAATGTGGTACTGCTTGTACTTTATAACGGTTCATTAAAGCTGCACAAATAGCAACTGTACCGGGGCGCTTACGTGTATATACTTTATCAAAACCACCATCTTTCCTTTTACGTAAAATAAACTCCTCACGGTGGTAAGTTACATCAATAAAAGCGGGTTTAAATTCCATTAAAGGATCTATGCCATTATACAAATTTTTAATGTCTTTACCTTTTAAAGGGGGTAAAATTTCAATAGAAAATAAGGTCTCCTTAGCGTCTTTAATGATGTCGGTTAGTTTCATGTGTTAGTTAACTCTGTCCGCAAATGTATAAGATTGAACCAAATAACATAAACTTAACTGGGTTATTTTTGATTATTCATTCAGTAATTCTTGTATTGATAAGGAAATCGTTGGCCTCTTCCTTATTCCACACCAAGGTTTGCACAAAACGGCTCAGCCGTGCATGTTGCGGTTGGTAATGTGCCACAAAGCGTTCTTGTTTGGTTAACTTAAGGTTATTCAAGGGTTAAGTGGTTGTTCTGTCAGTAGGTTGTATAAGAAGCAAAAAACTTTCAGCTTGGGATGGAAAGTTTTTTAATCTATTGATAATTAGCATTTAAAAATTAATTTTTAAATTTGATCCAATGCTTATAAACACCTTGTTAACTGCCAATCTGCCCATTGTAAAGGGCTTGGCGTTATTTATGTAAAAAAGCCGTTATTGCCCGGTAAATTTTATTATTTTTACCGCCCTTATTTTAACATAGAAAAACACCAACAGATGATAGGATCTATATTCAATACCATTGCTAAAGTATTTGGAAGCAAGTCGGAAAGAGATTTAAAAACCATTTATCCCATTGTTACAGAAATAAATCAGGCCTACGAAAAATTACGTAATATCAGCAATGATGAATTGCGTGGTAAAACAGCCGATTTTAAAATTACCATTGCTGATCATTTGAAGGATATAGATGCCGAAATTGATGAAGTAAAACAAGCTGCAGAAGCAGAGAAGGATTTATACGCCAAAGAAGAGTTGTTTAGAAACGTTGACAAATTAAAAAAACAACGTGATGAGCAATTGGAAGTTGTGCTAAACCAAATTCTACCAGAAGCTTTTGCTGTGGTTAAAGAGACAGCACGTAGGTTATCAGAAGATAAAGAATTAACAGTTACTGCAACTGATTTTGATAAAACCTTAGCCACACACAAGCGTTCAAAAAAACCAGTGCGTATTGAAGGTGATAAAGCCATTTGGAGTAATACATGGGAAGCTGCTGGTAGTCCGGTAAGTTGGAACATGGTTCATTACGATGTGCAGTTAATTGGTGGTATTGTTTTGCACCAAGGTAAAATATCTGAGATGGCTACAGGTGAGGGTAAAACGTTGGTTTCTACGTTACCTGCTTACTTAAACGCTTTATCAGGGCAAGGGGTTCACATTGTTACTGTTAATGATTACTTGGCAAGAAGGGATTGTGAATGGAATGGTCCTTTGTTTGAATTTCATGGTTTACGTGTTGATTGTATTGACTATCATCAACCAAATTCTCCTGAAAGACGCAGTGCATACACTGCCGATTTGATATACGGTACCAACAACGAATTTGGTTTTGATTATTTGCGTGATAACATGGCTCGTGACTTAACTGAGTTGGTTCAACGCAAACATCATTTTGCCATGGTTGATGAGGTGGATAGTGTGTTAATTGATGATGCACGAACCCCGTTAATTATTAGTGGCCCTGTGCCTAAAGGTGATGACCAACAATTTCATGCATTAAAACCTCGTATTGAAAAAATAGTAAATGCCCAAAAAGCATTTGCGAATTCCGCTTTAATTGAAGCCAAAAAATTAATTACAGCAGGAAACGATAAAGAAGGAGGCTTCCGTTTGTTGCAAGCATACCGTGGTTTACCAAAGAACAGCGCATTAATAAAGTTTTTGGGTGAGCAAGGCATCAAGCAAATTTTGTTAAAAACAGAATCGTATTATTTACAGGATCAACAAAAAGAAATGCATAAGGTTGATGCTGATTTATACTTCACCATTGAAGAAAAACAAAACTCTATCGAGCTAACAGAAAAGGGTGTTGATTTGATCACTACTTCGGGTGAAGATCCTCATTTCTTCATCATTCCTGATGTGGGTGCAGAAATTGCGGAAATTGAAAAATCAACTCAAAATGATGAAGATAAACTGAAAAATAAAGAGCAGTTAATGCTTGATTTCTCTATTAAGTCAGAACGCATACATACCGTTAACCAGTTGTTAAAAGCATACTGCATGTTTGATAGAGATGTAGAATATATTTTGGCTGATGGTAAAGTAAAGATTGTTGATGAGCAAACTGGTCGTGTACTCGATGGCCGCAGATATAGCGATGGATTACATCAAGCGATTGAAGCCAAAGAAAATGTAAAAGTTGAAGCTGCAACTCAAACTTATGCAACCATTACTCTACAAAATTATTTCCGTATGTACCATAAATTGGCCGGTATGACGGGTACTGCTGAAACAGAAGCAGGTGAGTTTTGGGAAATTTACAAATTGGATGTGGTGGTAATTCCTACCAACCGTGACATATCGCGCAAGGATGAGAATGATGTAATTTATAAAACCAGACGCGAGAAATACAATGCTGTTATTGATGAGGTTCAAAAGTTAACCGAAGCTGGTCGTCCTGTATTGGTGGGTACAACATCTGTAGAGGTGAGTGAAACCTTAAGTAAAATGTTGCAATTGCGTAAAATCAAACACAATGTATTAAACGCAAAACAACACCAACGTGAGGCAGATATTATTGCAGAAGCAGGTCAGTCAGGTACTGTTACCATCGCCACAAACATGGCTGGTCGTGGTACGGATATAAAGTTGGGCGAAGGCGTTAAACAAGCTGGAGGTTTAGCTATTATTGGTACCGAACGCCACGAGTCAAGACGTGTCGATCGTCAGTTACGTGGTCGTGCGGGTCGTCAGGGCGATCCAGGTTCATCTCGTTTTTATGTTTCATTGGAAGATGATTTGATGCGTTTATTTGGTAGCGAGCGAATTGCCTCAGTAATGGATAGGTTAGGAATGAAAGAGGGTGAAAATATTGAACACTCTTTAATTACCAAAAATATAGAACGTGCACAACGTAAGGTTGAGCAAAATAACTTTGGTATTCGTAAGCGTTTATTAGAATATGATGACGTTATGAATAGCCAACGTGAAGTGATTTACACCAAACGTAGAAATGCTTTAAATGGTGATAAATTAGATTTAGACTTTAGCAACATGTTGCATGATGTGTGCTATGAATTGGTAGAACAATACCGCGACTTAAAGAACGTGGGAGAGTTTAAATTAGAATGTATTCGTTTATTTGCTTACGAACCACAAATGGATGAAACTACATTTATGGGTGGCAAAGTTGAAAATGTAGTAGATGCATTGTATGATGATTTAATAAACCATTATAACCAAAAATGCCAACACATTGCCAACGATGCATTACCAATAATTAAAAACGTATACGAAAATCAAGCGAGACAATTTGATACTATTGGTGTACCGTTTACAGATGGTATTCGTGGTATTCAAATTGGTGTTAATCTTAAAAAAGCATACGAGTCAGAAGGTGCTGAAGTAATTAAATCATTTGAAAAATTCGCCAATTTACATATTATTGACGATGAGTGGAAAGAGCATTTGCGTGAGATGGATGAGTTAAAACAATCGGCACAAAATGCGGTATTAGAACAAAAAGATCCTTTGTTGATTTATAAGTTGGAATCGTTTAACTTATTTAAAGATATGTTAAGCCGTGTAAATCATGAAGTACTAAGCATGTTGTTTAGATCGTTTGTTCCAATGCAAGACACGCAAGAACAATCGGCTCCAAAATTACGCCCTCTGCAAGAAGTGCGTCAAGCACCTCAACCAAAATTGCAAACCAGCCGCCCAGATGAAATAGCCGAAGCATTAAAGGCAAACGCAATGGCCCGTGAGGGGGCAGGAGAGAGACCTAAACAACAGCAAATCATTAACGATAACAGAATTGGCCGTAATGATCCATGTCCTTGCGGGAGTGGTAAAAAGTACAAAGCTTGTCACGGTAAAGAAGAATAAAAGCAATATATTTAATCAGAAACTTACTTAATATTAAAAAGATTTAGGAGGTTTCGGGTTTTTAATACAACGGGGGTAATAGGATTTAGTAGTTGTCCGAATATGAAAACTACTGCTATAAAATAAATGGAAGACTTAAATATTTACATCGAGCACACCAATTTAAAACCAGATGCCACGCATCAAGATATTATTAGGTTGTGTGAAGAAGCAGTTGAACATAAATTCTATGGGGTATGCGTTTCGCCATACCATGTGCAATTAGCTAAAAAAACAATAAAAAAGGAACCGGTAAAAGTTATTACTGTTGTTGGTTTTCCTTTCGGCTACAATACGGTAGCAAGCAAGGTAGAGGAAACTAAAAAAGCTATAATTGGCGGGGCTGATGAAGTTGACGTAGTGATGAATATTGCAGCTTTTAAAAGTGGCGATGATGCAACTGTGTTAAATGATTTACAAGCTGTTATCATGGCTTGTCATTTGCAAAATAAAGTGGCTAAAGTAATTATCGAAACGGCATTGTTAACCAAAGCAGAAATTGAAAAGGCTTGTCGTTTATGTGTGGATAGTGAAGCCGATTTCGTGAAGACTTCAACGGGCTTTGCATCGAGTGGAGCCAAAGTAGAAGACATTGAGTTAATGCGTAAAATATTACCTGCGAAAGTTAAAATAAAAGCTGCAGGGGGTATAAAAGACCATGAAACGGCAGTAGCGATGGTAAATGCGGGTGCGGCTCGCCTTGGGACATCGGCAAGTATAGCCATTATAGGTGTTGAACAAACTGTTTAGGTATGAAAAAGATTGTGCTATTAGGGTTTATTTTTTTGGGTATTCATCAAACTTATGCTCAACAAAATGTGAAAGTAATAGGCGATGCTCATTTGGATTCGTTGGTACAACGTAACATCGAGTTAAACCAAGCTGCAAACGGTATTCAAGGATACCGAATACAGATATTTTTTGGCAGCGATAGAAGAGCCGCTAATGAAGCACGCACTAAATTTTTACAACTCTATCCAGAAACGGAAGCATACCTGGTATATCAACAACCTAACTTTAAAGTACGTGTTGGTGATTTTCGCAATCAGTTGGAAGCACAAGCCATGTTTAGAGGATTGTTAACCCAATTTGAAACGGTATTTATAGTGCCTGATAAAATTAATTTGCCAAAATTATAGTCATCAAATAATACGCACAAAAATCAAATTTGATAGTTACACAAATAGGGGTGTATCAAAATAAAAAATACGATGAAATTAGTTACTTATAAAAAAGAAAATACCACAGATTTGGGTATTTTAATTAACGATAACATTTACAGTTTGCACCAAATAGATGCAACTTTACCAAATAATATGCGTGCATTTTTATTTGCTGGTGCCGATGCGATGAGCAAAGCAAAGCAACACGATGCCGACTTAAAAAGTGGCAAGTTAAATACTACTGCTCTACACTTAGCAGATGTAATGTTGTTAGCGCCAGTAAATGAACCGACTTCTTGCCGCGATGGTTATGCATTTCGTCAGCATGTTGCTGCAGCGCGCAGAAACCGAGGTGTGCCAATGATTCCTGAATTTGATCAATACCCGATTTTCTATTTCACCAACCACAATGCTGTGCAAGGTCCAGGTGAAATTGATTGTATGCCCGATCATTTTGAGAAATTAGATTTTGAATTAGAAGTAGCAATTGTAGTTGGTAAAAAGGGCCGTAATATTAAAGCTGCAGAAGCAGATGAATACATTGCTGGTTATATGATTATGAATGACATGAGCGCCCGTACCTTGCAAATGGAAGAAATGTTGTTAAATCTTGGTCCTGCAAAAGGGAAAGACTTTAGCACAGTTATTGGCCCTTACTTTGCTACGCCAGATGAGTTGGAACAATTTATTGTTCCTGCTAAACCTAATCATGTTGGGTGCAACCACAACTTACAAATGAGGTGTTGGGTTAACGGAATACTTGTTAGCGAAGGTAATGTAGCTGATATGGACTGGACTTTTGCGGAAATATTAGAACGTTGTTCATATGGAGTAGATATTTTACCAGGAGATGTTATAGGCAGTGGTACAGTGGGTACAGGATGTTTTCTTGAGCTGAACGGAACAGGCTTGCTAAATGATAAAAACTTTAAACCACAATGGTTACAAGAGGGTGATGTAGTTGAAATGGAAATTTCTGGTTTAGGTCGTTTAACCAATACCATTAAAAAAGTAAACTCGGATTTTAGCATCTTAAAATTAAAAAAAACGGCACCGATTTCTTAAAAAATTAGCTTCATTTTTAATAAAGCCAACCGTAAAAAGTTGGCTTTTTTTTGATCCTTTTAATTCTATTTAAAGGCATTGCAATTTGCTTTGTTCAGGACATGAGTTATCAGTAACGATAGAAAGGATAAATTTTTACGAATACCACAAACTTAAAAGCAATCTAACATTAGGTTAATGTGCGCATATCAATTTTGCATCAAACAAGAACTATAATGAAGTGCAATATTATTTATGCTATTTTGTTGGTGTTAATTGGGGCAGGTTTTTTACTAATTACCAATACCGATTTACATTCTTTGGCTTTATCTGTATTAAGTTTTTCGGTGTTAGCAATTCCTTTGCTTACACTAATAACACAGTGTAAAACCAAAAACACACCAGATAATGATGTGTTTTTGGAACTATAAATGCTTATATAAAAGTAACGCTACACCATAAGATTTGTGCTTAACTCAAATTAGCTTTATCAAGATTTGAGTAAGACTCATTAAGCTTAGCATAACTTATTTGTTAATAAATTTTGGGTTAATCAGGTTTTCAAGATTGAATATTTCATCCCATTTTTCTTGCGTTACCAATTGTTTCTCGATAACAGCAATATCATGTACACTTTTTCCTGTTTCTAGCGCTTCTTTAGCAATAGTACTGCATGCCTCGTAACCTAAAA
>CALPIR020000029.1 GCA_943323675.2 Chitinophaga pinensis
ATCACAAATATGTCCCAGGTATTGTCTAGGTTTTCTTTGCTCAAAAAGAAATCATTTGTGGTGATGTTTAGGGTATCGGTGTTTTGCTCTTTTAGGTTTTTGCGCATGATGGTGGTTAAAAAGTTATACGGAGCCACCAACCAACTTGCAGGAATAATTTTGTGTAAACCAAGCGGATCTAAGCGCAAGATTTTCTTAGCCCATTTGGCATTGTCTTCGTAGTATTTATTAACCGCAGCATTGCCTTGTACACCCATAATTTCAAAGTCGGGAAACACTTTTGCCATTTCACTTTTCATTTCATCAAAAGTATATTCATGCACATGAAATGGATTTCTAGCAATACTCATTTTTATATTGGGCGTTGAACACATGAATACGCCACCTGGTTTTAAAATACGATGCACGTCTTTAATAAAAGCTAGTCTATCTTGTATGTGTTCTATAAACTGAAATGCAGTTACCACTTCAACACTTTCATTATCTAAAGGTATTGGCGGAACAGAGCCAGATTTAAAAGTAAGGTTCGTTTTTGATGCGTGTTTTTTTCGCGCTTCTACCAGGGTTTCTTCACTGTAATCAACCCCAACGGTTGCTTTGGTAAAATCTGCTAGATACTGTGTTCCATAACCATCGGCACAACCGATATCAGCTGTGGTTTTTCCCTCAACAAATGGTCGTGCATATTCGTATGCAAAAAAACAACGTTGAACAGTAACGTTGTTGCTATCTTCAAAACTTGGTCTTTCTCTATCTGCCATAAATAAATTTTTGGGTTAAGTATTGTGGCACAAAAAACTTATCGTCAATTGCCTCAACTTTTCACCAATGCTGTGGCGAAAATAATCAAATAACTAAATTGCTTTAAAATTATTTAATATGGATTTTAAATCGCTGCTTGCTTTCTTAAAAAATTTAGAATTAAACAATAACAAAGAATGGTTTGACGAAAACCGGAAAACCTATGAAGGTTTAAGAAAAAAATGGTTGGATTTCACAGCAGAATCCATTGGGTTGATAGGAAATTTTGATAAAGATGTGGCACAAATCGAACCAAAAAGTTGCATTTTTCGTATTAACCGCGATGTAAGATTTAGCAAGGATAAATCGCCATATAAAACCAATTTTGGTATGAGCTTGAGCAAGGGTGGCAAGCGTGATGATTTTTGTGGTTACTATTTACACATTCAGCCAGGGGCTAGTTTTATTGCTGGCGGATCATACATGCCCGTGCCCGAAAAACTTGCTGCTATTAGACAAGAGATAGATTATAATGCCAAAGCGTTTGTTGACATTGTATCACATAAAACATTTAAAACCACGTTTGGTAAGCTAAGTGGCGAGAGCCTTAAACGTCCACCAAAGGGATACGAAGCAGATAATCCAATGATTCAGTTTATCAAACACAAAAGTTTTATAGCTGAGTATAAATTAAGCGATAAAGATTTAGTAGCGCCTGATTTTTCTAATAAAATGGTTGAAGTTTTTAAAACAATTGCCCCCTTAAACGAATTTTTATACCAGGCAATGGAGGGTTAAACCGCATTATATTCTGCTTATCTGGCTAACTATTAAATATCATTTTTTGTGGTAAGTATTAAAGTTAAATTTACTTAACAATTTAAAATCCTTAACTATGAAAAAACTTGAAAATAAGGTGGCCATAATTACAGGCGCTGGTGCTGGTATGGGCAAAGCAATTGCTTTATTATTTTTAAATAATGGATGTAAAGTAATTGCTGCAGATATAAATCAAGACCGTTTAAACACCTTAGATGCTGAGGTAAAAAAAATGGGTGGCATTATTACTACTATTAAAGCCAATATGGCTAATGAGGTTGATGTTGATGCCATGATAAATTTAGCCAAAAGCACTTATGGAACACTACACATATTGGTAAATAACGCGGGAGTAATGGATAATTTCCAGCCAGTGGGCGAGGTTGATAATGAAACTTGGGATTATGTGATGAAAGTTAATGTTGATGGCCCTTTTAAAGCCATGCGCGCAGCAATCAAAATATTTATGGAAAACGGCAGTGGTAACATCATTAATATTGCTTCAATAGGTGGGTTAAAAGGTGGTGTAGCTGGTGCTGCATATACAACAAGTAAGCATGCGCTTATTGGATTAACTAAAAACACAGGGCACATGTACGCTAAAACGGGAATTAGATGTAATGCTATTGCTCCAGGAGCAGTGGCAACAAGTATTGGCGAAACCATTGACATGAATAAAATAACACCCATGGTTCAGGATAGAATAATGACAGGAATGGCGCTAAATCCGCGAACAGGTGAACCAAACGAAATTGCCGCTGCTGCTCTATTTTTAGCAAGCGATGATGCCAGTTTTATTAACGGAGCTGTGCTTGTGATAGATGGCGGTTGGAGTTCTTATTAATTACCATTTAAATAATTTTACCATGGCTAAAAACGAAAAAACATCTAAGAAAGTGGCAAGTACCGCAGGTAAGTTGCTACAAAACCCTAGAACACCTAAGCATGTTAAAAAGGTTGCAGCATCCGCTTTAACACAAACTGCAGATAAACATAAAAAGTAGTTGACAGTACTTATGTGTTATTTTAAAAATAATAGGTTCGAGCACTTTTTTAAAATACTCGAACCTATCTTTATTACTAACCGCGAAGCGGGAAAATATTTATTTATTCGCTTTCAAATTGTTGTAAGAACCGAACATCGTTGGTAGAAAATACACGTAAGTCTTTTACATTATATTTTAACATGGTTATGCGTTCTATACCCATGCCAAATGCGAATCCACTGAATTCATCTGGATTTATACCATTCGATTGCATTACATTGGGATCTATCATACCACAACCTAATATCTCAACCCAACCGGTGTATTTACACACATTACAGCCTTTTCCCTTGCATATAATGCACGAAATATCCATTTCGGCACTAGGTTCTGTAAAAGGGAAATAACTCGGTCTAAAGCGTATTTTAAACTCTTTACCAAACATTTCTGTTACAAAATGGTAAAGTGTTTGTTTTAAATCGGCAAAGGATACATTTTTATCAATATAAATTCCTTCAACTTGGTGAAAGAAACAATGAGCCCTAGCAGATATAGCTTCATTGCGATATACACGTCCGGGCATTATGGCGCGTAAAGGCGGTTTTTGATTTTCCATTAACCTGACCTGAACACTAGAAGTATGGGTACGCAAAGCAATTTCTTTATCGATAAAAAAAGTGTCTTGCATATCCCTAGCAGGGTGATTTTCAGGGAAATTTAATCCTGAAAAATTATGCCAATCATCCTCTATTTCTGGTCCATATGATAAACTAAATCCTAATTTTGAAAATATATCTGCAATTTGTTTTTCAACCAAAACCAATGGGTGGCGAGAGCCTAATTTTACAGGTTCTGGTGGTAAAGTTAAATCTTGATCTGTGGAATTATCTTCTGTTATTTCTTCAAACTTTTCCTGCGCATCGTCAAACTTTAATTGAACAGCTTGTTTAACCAGATTCATTACCTTACCGACTTCTTTTTTCTGGTCGTTTGGTATGGTTTTAAATTCTTCGAATAAATCGTTTAATAAACCTTTTCGGCTTAAATATTTTAATCTAAACTGCTCGGTTTCATCAGCATTGTTTAACACAATACTTTCTAATTCTTTTTCTAAGGCTTTTAATTTTTCAATCATAACTCAAGTCCAAAACTAAGCAATTCAATTTAAAGTACTATTCACAATCGTTTAATCTTATATTACTTATATATAAAGGTTGTTATTATTATTATGGTGTGAATTTGGCGTATAACTATATTTTAATAATTAGGTTTTATAGTTATCCTTACTCAGTTAACATTAAACTAACACACTAACTAGCTGTTATTCTTATCTATTTTATAGTTTATTAACAGCTGTTGATAGCTTAACTAACATACCATTCGTGATAAGATTAATTACTAATAAATGGGTACAAGATTGGGTTAGCATGTTTATAATGTCGCACTTATTAGATTGATGATCTGTAATAAATAGTTATCAACCTGTTTTAGTAGGATAATATGTCGCAATCCACATTGTATGTTAATTACTCTATTAACACACTCTGTTCCAAGTCCCAATATGCCTTTAAAGTGATTGTTTGGTCTATATATTTAACTTTTTCAGGTTGTGTATTTGTGTTTATATCACCAGTATCCCAAATCCCATTACTATTTGCATCATAAATGTACTTTACTTTATATATTCCAGGTACTACATTATCTAGGTTAATATCTTGGTTATTAGTAATATTAAACTGATAATTAACTATTTTTTCATCACTACTTAATAGTTGTAATAAGAAAGGATGAGTACTACTTTTAGGCACTTTAATATGTAAAATTAAATTAGCATATTCTTTTTTAGCTTTCATGACATAAACAACCTTTTCCTGTTTACTGTATTGATTGTAATAATCTATAAAAGCACTGTCATTTAATATAAGTTTATACGTACTACTTTCTTCTTTTGGATATGTAACGTGTAATTCGAAATTATTTATTTGAAGAAATTTATAGGCTAGATTAATTGAATCTTTTAGTAATTTAATTCGAGTGGTATCTATTTTTACTATTGGATTAACGAAATTAATTTTAATCGTATCATTTAACTCTAACTGTTTAGTTACCGTAAAAGTGGGTTTATTTAACTTATTTATAACCTTTTGCTTTATAATAATTTCACTGGTATTATTATTTATTAAAGCATTAAATTTTAGTAAACTATCGGTTTTTATTGTTGATGTAAACAGATAAAATGTATCAATATCTTGATTACCTTTTATATATTTAATATAAGATTTATTTGTATTTTTTGGTTTAATACTAACGTAACTAGGCTTATAGATAATAAATACAAATTTATCTGGTTCACGGTTAAATGTATCAATAACCTTACCTGGTTTATATAAGTTTGGCTTAAATAATTTAAGGGTTAGATTTTTGTTATTACTATCTATTGGGTTTATAATATTATTTAAAAAAGCGATAGGCTCATTTATTTCTTTTTTAAGGTTTTTATTTTCGTCTTTAAATGCAATAATTTTAAAGTTATTTCCAGGTAAATTTTTTATATTAAACAACCCATTTTCATTGGTTTTTGCCATATAAATAGGTTTATGTTTAATAATCGTTGAATCATTAAATCCTTCTGTATAATAGAGTCCTACAGTAATATCATTTTCTGGTTTATTTGTAAAAGCGTTTTCTACTTTTCCAGTAATATAATTCGAATCAATTATGTTACCTGTAGACAAAACATAAACAAAATCTTTCACTAAATTATTTTCCTTATTATCACCAATAGCATTACCAAAATTAATGGTGTAGGTGGTGTTAGGAAGCAAAAGTTCTTTAAGTTTTATTTCTAATAAACGACCTTTATTTATAAACTCAGGTTTACTTTCTAAAGGAGGCGAAATGATAATTTGCTCTCCGGGGTTATTAAGTTGAATAAACTCGTTAAACTTAAATTGAATACTATTTTTTGTAAAATTAGTACTTAGGTTTTTGGGTGATGTGTTTAATAATTGAGGTGCTTTTAAATCGCGTTCACCCCCATTAGGATTGACTATTTGAGCACAAGATACCAATATCAAACCACCCAAAAGAATAAATACAATTAATAAATTACGCATGCTTTACTACAAATAATAAACTGCTATGGTCGTTTTTATTCCATGCGCTTACTGTAGATCGAATACCAGAAATAGCTCCACGTATAAATTCAAATTTATTACCTTGGTGTACTTCACTTCTCATACTTATGTATGGTGCATCAAAGGGCATACTTTTAGTTTCAATAACTTTAAAGCCATGCTTTTCCATCAATAGGTTAAAACTCTTTTGATTAAAATGGTATAGATGTCTTGGTACATCATATCCATCCCAAAATTCTTTATAGTGTTTTGCATCCCAACTATTACTATTTGGCACGGCAATAAACATTGTTCCAGTAGATTTTAATAAACGTTTTAATTGCAACAAGCGCTCGTTTAAAGCATGTACATGCTCTAATACATGCCATTGCGTGATTACATCATAACCTTGTTCAGGTAGTAAATCAAGTTCGCTTTCATTTTTAACTTCGTAACCAAATTTTTGTTTTACGTAATCTACTGCCTCTTGACTTACATCTACACCCAGGCTATTAAATGTACCGTCCTTAACTACACCATCTAAAAAATACCCTAGTCCACAACCAAGATCCATTAAGTTACCAGCAGGTTGGTAAGTTTTGATGTGTTTAAGCTTTTGAGTGATACTATAGTCTCGTACCCAATCATAAACCCTATACATAAAACTAAAATCTTTCTTATCTCCTGCATGAGATACATACCTATCGCTTTGGTAATATGGACCAATTTCTTCAGTATTTGGACGAGGATTAGTAAACAGAAAAGTGCAACTTGAGCAACGGTATAAATCAAATTGATGACCTGTGGCCACAAAATCCTTGCAGGTTAATTCTTTATTAAGCTGCGTATTTCCGCATACAAGGCAAGCAGTAAGGTTTTCCATTAAAGCAAATAAACAAAATATTAGGCTATTAAACCCAATAGGTTTTATACAGGTTGTTTAAAAGTATTATCTTCCTAAATGTACCATAAGTACACTAACATCAGCAGGCGAAATTCCACTTATTCTAGAAGCTTGTCCTAGTGTTTTCGGCCTTTGTTTGTTTAGTTTTTCTCTTGCTTCTTTTGAAATAGATTGAACAGCAATAAAGTCGAAATCATCTTTTATTCTTACATCTTCTAAGCGATTCATTTTTTCAACTACTTGTTTTTCTTTCTCTAAATAGCCTTCATATTTTAACAATACCTCAGCTTGAAGTAGGGCTTCATTATCGTAACCGCTAAGTAAAGCATTTGTTTCTGGTAAAGCATTTGTGATGTCTTTAAGCTCAACTTGTGGCCTACTTAAAATTGCATCCAATTTATAGTTTTGTGGTATGGTGGTGGTTCCTAATTCTAAAAGTAAAGGGTTTATTTCTTCTGGTGTTACCGATGTCTTTTTAAAATATTTAATTATACTTTCTGTTTCATTTATTTTCTTTTCTACTGCGCGCAATCTGTTTACTCCTGCCAATCCTAAGTTATAACCCTTTTCTGTTAATCTAATATCAGCATTATCCTGGCGTAATAAAATTCTGTATTCTGCTCTAGATGTAAACATTCTGTAGGGCTCATCCGTACCTTTATTTACCAAATCATCAATTAACACACCTATGTATGCATCACTACGCTTTAAAACAAATGGGTCAAGTTCTTTAACTTTTTGATGTGCATTGATACCAGCTATTAAACCCTGACAGGCGGCCTCTTCATAACCAGTAGTACCATTAATTTGACCTGCAAAAAACAGGTTTTCTATTAAATGTGTTTCTAAGGTGAGCTTAAGTTGAGTAGGTGGAAAATAATCATACTCAATAGCATATCCGGGACGGAATAATTTAGCATTTTCAAATCCAGGTATTAACCTTATTGCTTCAAATTGTATATGGTCAGGTAGCGAAGTAGAAAATCCATTAACATAAATTTCTACTGTATTCCAACCTTCTGGCTCAACAAATATTTGGTGACGATTTCTTTCAGCAAACCTATTAATTTTGTCCTCTATACTCGGACAATAACGGGGGCCTAAGCCTTGTATTCTTCCTGCATACATTGGTGAATCATCAAATCCGGTTCGCAGTACATCATGTACGTTTTCATTTGTATAAGTTATCCAGCAAGGTCTTTGGTTTTTTACAGGAACTGTTTCCGGGCTGTAAGAAAATTTAGATGGATTTACGTCACCATCTTGTCTTTCCATTTTTGTGTAATCTAAACTTCTTCCATCAACTCTTGGAGGTGTTCCCGTTTTCATCCTTCCACTTTCAAGTCCTAAATTAATAAGTTGTTCAGTAATTCCACTTGCTGCTTTTTCTCCTATCCTACCGCCACCGAATTGTTTTGTTCCAATATGTATGATACCATTTAAAAAGGTTCCGTTTGTTAGAATCACAGACTCCGCTAAAATTCTTTGTCCCATTCCTGTAACTACCCCACAGGCTTTACTGTTTTCAACTATGATTTCACTCACCATGTCTTGCCAAAAGTCAACGTTGGGCGTTTGTTCCAACATTTCTCTCCAGTATTGGGCAAACAGCATTCGATCGTTTTGTGCTCTTGGGCTCCACATAGCGGGCCCTTTACTCATGTTAAGCATTCGAAATTGTATGGTGCTTTTGTCCGATACAATTCCTGAGTATCCACCAAGTGCATCTATTTCTCTAACAATTTGCCCTTTTGCAACTCCCCCCATTGCAGGGTTACAGCTCATTTGAGCAATCTTATTCATATCCATGGTTATTAGCAAAACCTTTGAGCCAAGGTTAGCAGCAGCAGCAGCAGCCTCACAGCCCGCATGTCCTGCACCAACCACTATTACGTCATATTTATTAAACATTTGATAATCAATTATTTATATAGAAACTTATGTTTCACGTGAAATTTGGTAAATCTTAAAGCAAAGATAGGTAATAGTCTTCTTTCGCGCGCATCCTTGCAGCGTCATTCTTTGTTTTGTCTTTATACCCGCATAGGTGTAAAGCTCCGTGTATGATGACCCTTTTTAATTCATTAGACATTGTTTTATTGTTTTGTTTGGCATTGTCTTTTACCCTATCAATACTAATGTAAATATCTCCTATAATGATATTGTTTTCATTTAGTTCAAAGGTGATGATATCAGTATAGAAATTATGATTAAGGTGGTCGATGTTTAATTGCAATAGGTGCTCGTCTGTACAAAAATTATAACTTAATTCTCCTAATTCATTCCCTTCTTTTATAATCGCATTTGTAACCCATTTTTTAATAATTATTCTTTCTCTAAAAGTTGTTTTAAGATCTATGTCGTTAAAGGTTATCTTACCTGAGTAAGGTGAATGTTCCTTGTTTAATTTGTTTTTCATCGGTTGTACTGTATATTTCTAAAAAGTAAAAGTAGACTCCTTGTTCGCAATTTGCTCCATTATTGTCTTTTCCGTCCCAACCTTGGTTTATTGAGTTGTCATATATTAATTGTCCCCACCTGTTATAAATCTTCATGTTAGATTTTTTATAATCTATGAGGGTGCCTTCTGGCCTAAAACTTGAATTAATTCCTTGTGGCGCAAATGCTGTTGGAACGTGAATTGAGAAACTAGTAGAAAGACAAATCCTATTTGATGTGCTAATATTTGATGAGTTTCCAGCTTCTTTGGCTAATATGTAATAACATATCCCTTCACCCAACATTGCTACGTTTATGTCGTTGTCAGTAACGTTCGTGTCAAGGATTGTTTTCCATGGATTTAATGTAAATGTGCCATTATCTCCTGATCCTCTGTATATTACATATGATTCGACTCCCTTGTTCCACGTGAAATAAGAATTCCATATAAGTGACCTGATGTTATTATTGTCTTTTCCTGTTAACACTAGGTTGGTACTTGTATCGCTAACAAAAGATATAGTATTACAAACATCAAAAGCAGATATATAGATAAGGTACTTTTTTTTGTCACTAAGTCCAAGATTAATCCGGGTGTTTATATCTGACTTGTTCAGTAAAGTAGTTGATACCAGATTGAGCCCCTCGTCTAAAATGCTTAATTCGTATTTAGACACCTCATCGTTTTTGTTTGTATTAAAGCTTAGGTATAAGTTTTCGTTAACGGGTATGCCAGATGAAATATAATTTATATCCAATGAAGTCGGATCTTGTCTTAATCTTGTAATGAAACGTACCTTGTTTGATGAGCTAGTTATTAATAGTGAACTGTCTTTTATAGCCCTAACATAAAATGTATAATCATTTCCAGCTGCATACTTAGATTGATATGTATTGGTGTTTCCATTAACTGAATCAATTAATTCAAAAGGATTGCTATTGGTCTTTTTAAATATGTAATATTTTTTAATTTTATTCCACCCAATGTAGTGCGACCAAGTTAAAAGATATGTTTTTGTACAAGTGTCTTTCTGGGTACTTAAAAATATTGTGCTGTGTCTTTTTTCGAAAGCAGGTAGCTTACCACAACTATCTCTTGTATTGATATTATAAGTGTAACTTCCTTTTTCAGGATCTGTTGTTCCTAAATCTACAGCAAATGTGTCTCTTGTTTCTGATGGAGTCATTGCCGTGAAAAACCCATTTACAAGAACATATAATAAATATTTATCAAAGTCCGATGACGTGTTTTTGCTCCAACCTAGCATCACTCGGTTACTTATTATATCAACACTTACAGAATCAAGTTCAGATATAGCTGGTGGTAATACATCAACCATTAAGGTGTCGCTGTATTGAGTATAAATAGGACCACAGGAATCTCTTCGTTCAATATAATAACAAGAGTTTGGTTCACTAAGGGGCGGAGTTGCATTAATGTGTAGGTACGTTTCTTGGTTTTTATTGAAAATTGTGTCTAGTGGAATAAAAGGGCCAGATATACCTTTTCTTTCCCAAATGATATTAAAAGCAAATTGACTGCAAGTATCAATGGGGTTTGTCCAATATAAATTATTGTCCGCTCCATTTGGGCAAATTCGCCTTAAATTAAGCGATTGTGAATGGACTGTTTTAGATCCAATAACTAGTATAAGAATGATGTTTATTATGCACCGCATACTATCTCAACGAGGTTTTCTGGCTTTAAGTACTTATTGCATAAATCTCTTAATTCCTCAGACGTTGTTGTGTTTATTATTTCTATAAATTCGTCATAATATGTGGATTTAAATCCATAATCGAGCAATATTCTGTTCCGATCTACAATGGTAAATGGACCATCAATACTTCTTAAAAGAGAACCAAGCAGATAATTTTTAGCTGTAATAAGTTCTTTTTCAGGAACCAATTCAACACACAGCGTATTTATTTCTTTATATATTTCCTCAATAGCCACTTGTGTTTTATCATTATTTACATCTGCTTCAACATAAAAGCAGCCATCGTCTAAATAGGATTCTAATACAGAGTATATACCATAAGTTAAACCCTTATCTTCTCTTATGTTTTTCATCAATCTTGAACCAAAATATCCGCCTAAAACTAGGTTAACAAGTTGTAGTTTCCTATAATCAGGATGGGATCTGTTTATAATTTTTCTACCAACCCGAAGTGTTGCTTGTGACGATTTTTCTTTTTTTACGACTTTACTCTCCGGGATAATGGTTTCGTTTCTGTAATTATTATCGCTTTGTGATGGATTAAATGATGCACTAAATTGAGAAAGTTGTTCAATTACATCATCATTTACATCGCCAGCCAATGTAATGTACTTTATTGTTTCTGCATAGTATTTACGGTGAAAACTAACTAGTGTTTCACGTGAAAAGTTTTCATAATCTATTGGTAATGAGTATGATGCAATAGGGCTTGTGTTCCCAAAAAGTGTTTCATAAAATGCTTTTCTACACAAATAAGAAGTTTTTTGTTGCTGTACTTTTAAACGCTGTTTATTATTTTTTTTGTATATATCTATTTCGTTTTCAGGAAATTGTGCGTTTTTAATCACATCTAGTACTATTTCCAAACACTTGTTTAGGTGTTTTTTTAGACAGTATAATGTAAGTTGTGCATCATCCACAGCGCACCTCGTTTGCAAGTAACTTCCATAAAAATCTAATCCATCAGCAATTTGTTCTGCGGTTTTTGTTTGTGTGCCTTCTGTTAAAAGTCGGTTAACCCCTGTTGCAATTAGCTTTTGTGTTTGCTTAGCAATACCCGCATCAAATACAAATTCAACCCTTAATACCTCATCTACTGGTGCATATAAATGATAAATGCTTACACCTGTTTTGCCCAAACTTTTTATGCAAGCGGGAAAATCTAGGTGCTTTATCTTCTGCGTTTCTGGCGCAATTGTTCTATTTGGTTGATTCATGTTTTGCGTGATAATAAAGTACGTTGCAATTGGTTGGTTTTAAGTAAGTTTTAGCTACTCTTTGAATGTCGTTAGTGCTTACCTTTAAATACTCACTTACTTCTGTGTTGGCTAGTTCTATGTCCCCATAATAGGCCGCGTAGGCTAATTTCATGGCTTTATTTAAAACACCCATATCATTAAATCGGATATTTGTTTCTGACTTATTTTTAACTTTTTCTAGTTCAATTTCTGTTATGCCACTTTTAACGAGTTCATTTAGTACTTTTTCAATTGCTTCCTCGGCTTGTTGGTGCGTAACACCCTTAATTAGTTTACCCTCTACTATTACTAAGCCCGCATCAAAATCACCGCTTTGGTAACAATCTATTTCACTAAATAATTTTTGTTTTTTTAGTAGTTCGTTAAATAGCCTAGCCGATTTGCCACCGCCTAAAATATCTGTCATTAAATCAACTGCGTAATAATCTGGGTGCATGCGTTCGCAAATGTGATAACCCATTATTATTAAATCTAAAGGAACATCGTTATATACATGTTCAATCCTTTTTTCTGTTTGTTCAGGCTCTATTTGGTATTGCTGTCGGTTTATTACCCTTGCTGGAATTGGCCCAAACCATTTGTCTGATAACACTTTAGTTGTTTCTAAATCAATGTTTCCGCTAATAACCAAAATGGCATTATTGGGCGCATAAAACGAATAGAAAAACGCTTTTACATCATCCAAAGTAGCATTTTCTATGTGGGAAAAATCTTTACCTATTGTGGGCCAACGGTAAGGATGTGTTTTATAAGCCAACGGTAAAAGCTTTAACCAAACATCCCCATATGGTTGGTTAATGTATCTTTCTTTAAATTCTTCAATTACAACGGCTTTTTGCACATCCAACACTTTTTGGCTAAAATCTAAACTTAACATACGGTCACTTTCTAGCCAAAAACCAGTTTCTATATTATTTGCAGGAAGTGTGATGTAATAATTTGTAATATCATTACTTGTAAACGCATTATTATCTCCTCCAGCAATTTGAAGTTGGTTGTCGAAGTCGGAAACATTTAGAGACCCCCCAAACATTAAATGTTCAAATAAATGCGCGAAACCTGTTTTTTCAGGATGCTCGTCTTTTGAACCAACATTGTACAAAATATTTAAAACACAAAGTTTTGAATTTGGATCGGGATGGTGAATAACGGTTAAGCCGTTTTTAAGCTTAAATTGGGTATAATTTATCAAAATATGGGCTATTATTGGTGAATGAGTAACAAATTTAGCCTTTAGGTGCGCTATAAGCCCCGTTTATGGTAAAGATGACACGTTACTTTACCCACAACAAGATGTTTTATTAGACACTATTTAAAACGCGCCAACATTATTGTCACAATATCAGCTAGTTACTAGAAATTGTAGCCTAAATTCACATAAAATACAAAAGATCGTAATTGCGAGCTTCTCATAATTGTAAAATCTAATGGACCCAATATTGAATTAAATCCACCAGTTATTCCATATCCAAATAATTGGTTTGATGATTTTAGAACATCATTACTTGTAAAATATCGCACAAAATTGTTGTTGTGGTATCCAAGATTAAACTTTGGAATAACGAATAGGTTCTTTGAGAGTTCATATTGGTAACAGAATTGTGCACCAATAAAATTATTTGTTCTAATCTGAAAATCGCTAAGCCCAACAAATGGTATTTGGTTTCTAAAGTTAGGAATTAATCCACCAACCATAAAATTATTGAATATTGTGTTCGCGTTTTCTTTGGGGCTAAAGGGATTAAATGTTAATCCACCATAAAAGCCTAAAACAAGAGTTGCCTTTTTATTAATATGGATATATTTATTGGATAATAATTTAAACTGTAGATAGCGATTTGTTATCAATGAATCCACTAGTTCGCTTGTCATGTTTTTGCTAATAAAGCTACCATTTAGGGAGTCTCTACTTATTAATTTTAAATCGGGATTACTGTTAAAAAAGTAACTCAAAGCCATATTAACTTTTGAGCCTGAATGAGCATAATAATGGCGATTAAGCGTGTTTAAGTTAAAGTCTGAATATATTCTGTCTTGTATAATACTACCATCATAGTTTTCACCGCTACCGTATATATTGGGCGTAAGTACGATCAACTCCCTTCTTAATCCTATTCCCGTGCTATTTACAGTTAACGATGCGATTTGATATTTTACATCTAACGCAGTGTATCTTTGTCTGTACATGGCCAGTCTTATCAATGTTTCGTATAGCGGAAAATCATAATTATCAAACCAAAAAGAAACCCCTAAACCATGGTTTTTTGCAGCCCCTAAATACTTAAAATATTCGCTCTTAAACCTTAGCATGTCGGCTATGTTTAAGGTAGATGAAAAGCGTGTGTTTTTGCCTAAAAGGTTTCTAGATGTTAGGTTTAAAATTATGGCAGCCTTAGAAAAACTATTGTAGTTAAGTGCTACATTAAAAAACGTTGGAGGATTCTCGTTTCCTTTGAGTCTAATTCGTGTTCCATCATCATATTTAAATAATTCGTAACCAACTTTTCTGAAGTAGCGCGTACCATAAACTTTTTTCATGGCCTCAGGAAAAACATCGGGTGTATACCAATGGTTACGGGTTAAATTTAAACGATCAATAATTAAATCTCTATTTGCTTTGCTAATTCCCTCTACTTCAAAACCCGTTAGCAAAACCGAATCAATTTTCGGGATTTGAATAGTTTCTTTTGGGCCAAATTCTTTGTCTAATTTTCGGGCTAACTTTTGTAAATCTTCAAAAGATTCCATTGCAGCATCGTATCCTCTCTTAATAAGAGAATCTGCCGAATTAAAACTTCCTGCATGAAAACTAGTTAAATCGGGTTCAATTAAAAAGTCGCACCACTCTCTTTGTCTTTTCGTATCTTCTCCATCACTTAAAAACATGGATTGGTTAAGAATATCTATGATATTATCTAATTCTTTTTCTTGCAAAAAACCCTTGCTTAAGTTAACGCCAATAATAATATCAGCTCCCATTTCTTTTACATGTTCAACAGGAAAATTTCTTACAATTCCTCCATCAACCAAAAGCCTGTTTTGGTACTTTACTGGTGTAAAAAATGATGGAATTGCCATGCTAGCTCTTATTGCATCTGCTATATTCCCACTATCCAACACAACGGCTTCCCCGTTTGTAATGTCTGTGGCAACACATTTAAAGGGAATTGGAAAATCCGTAAATTTTTTTCTATCGTATACAGGAAATGTTAATCGAGATAATTCAACAGAAAGCTCCTGCCCATCAATTAACCCTCTTGGCAAACGAAACCGCCTATCCTCAATTGGTAATTCAATAATGTATCTATTAAAGTCCGATTTTTCTTCAATTGCAATTTGTCGTAATCCAGGGTTATTGGCCAAAAGCTCATCCCAGTTTTCATTGCGCGCAATGTGTGCTATGCTATCTGGTGAATAACCAATGGCATATAAAGCGCCAACCACTCCCCCCATAGATGTTCCAACAATGTAGTCAACTTTAATGCCCGCCTTTTCTAATACCATTAACGCACCAACATGGGAAATTCCCTTTGCACCTCCACCGCTTAATGCCAAACCAATTTTCGGTCTTGTTTTTTTATTGATATTTTGTGCAACCACACTTCCCGTAAAGAGCATGCACAAAACAAATATTTTGATAAAAACAAATCGCATGTGTATGATTAAAATTGAGTTACAACGTTTTATTAAAGGGTTATTTTGTAAATACAAATCTATGTTTTAAAATTAAAGAATACCTTTGTATAATTATAAGACAGAAATGGGATTAAGAAAAAGGCCATACAGCGAAGAAAAAGGTGGCAAACGCAGCGCTCCTAGAAGCAGCTCTGGATCAGCGAAATCAGGAAGTAAATCAAGATTTAGTAAAGACGATAAGCCATCATTTGGTGCAAAAAAATCAGGGTATGACTCAACGCCTGCTAAGCGCAGTTACACGCGTAGCACAGGGGACGACAAACGCCCAAGTAGATTTGGAAGCGAAGGCGGAGACAGAAGACCGTCAACGCGTCCTTACACCAAACGCACTGAAGGTGGAAGTGAAGACAGACGTCCAAGCAGATTTGGAAGCGAGGGCGGAGACAGAAGACCGTCAACGCGTCCTTACGCCAAACGCACTGAAGGCGGAAGTGAAGACAGACGTCCAAGCAGATTTGGAAGCGAGGGCGGAGACAGAAGACC